>JBAXRC010000310.1:0-3600 GCA_037131415.1 bacterium
GATGACCATTTCATGCCCTAAATAGGAAATGGCTCTTCCAACAACTGTCCCCTCAGCGCCGGAGGTGCGCGCCGGGCTGGACGGAATGCAAGGCCGTAGTCCGCAGGCTCCAGATGAGCAAAAACAGGGCTGCGAAGAGAGAGAGGCTGCCTGACAGGACAAGAGGCACGGTGGGACTACCCGTACGGTCCCAGAGCCAGCCGGTGAGGAGGCTGGCGACGAGGAGTAAAATCCCCTCCAGCATTCCCCAGAAGCCAAAAGCCGCGCCACGCTGTCCGGCAGGAATCATGTCGGCGATGACGGCCTTGCTGGCACCCTCGGTAAGGCCGTAGAACAACCCGTAGGCGAAAAAGAGCGCCCACACCGCCACGGGCGACTGAATGAAGGCAAATCCAGCATACACCACGCCATACAAGCCCCACCCCATGACAAGGACCGGAAGACGGCCAATGCGGTCGGATAACTTGCCGCCCCAGATCGAGGTGGTGGACTTGACGAAATGCAGGAATGCCCAGATAAGAGGAATGATCGCGACCTGAACACCCAGCGACTGGGCACGAAGCAACAGAAAGACATCGCTGGAATTCGCGAGCGCAAAAATCGAGGCAACAGACACATAGATGAAATAGTTCCTCGGCAGATTACCGACGCCTTCAAAGGGATTTCTATTACGGGAAGAGGCGGCCTCCTTGAATCCAATGGCGCGATCCGGCTTGTCATGGATAAAGAAGATGATTACCAGGACAGACAAAATACCGGGAATAAATGACCAACCAATGACCTGGCGCATGGAGGTCAGATCCGAGCCCAGCCAGAGAAGTAGCCCAAAGCCAAACAAGCCGCCAAGCATGGCACCGGCATGATCCATGCCGCGCTGAAAACCAAAGGCATGTCCCCGGTTGGACGGCTCACAATAATCCGCAATCAGGGCATCACGGGGCGCCGTCCGGATGCCCTTACCGACCCTGTCCAGAAGCCTCACCAGGAACACGAATCCGGCGGAATGCGCCAAGGCGATCAGAGGCTTGAAAAGGGTGGAGAGCGCATAGCCAATCAACACCAGCCATTTCCGGTCACGGACCCGGTCTGAAAGGGATCCGGCGACAAGCTTGATCAAAGCCGGCAAGCCCTCGGCCATGCCCTCAATCGCGCCAATCATGGTACGGGATGCCCCCAGTTGGGTAAGAAAAATAGGCAGGATGGGGTAAATGATCTCGCTCCCCATATCGGTAAAGAAGCTTACGAATCCCGTGGCCCGGATGACCGGGTGCAAGGCCTTATCAGGAATAGTCTGGCTGCCCATACCGCTCGACTCCTTCAAAGAAAAGGGCCGGAACTTTCGTTCCGGCCCACAGATTGGTAGCGGGGGTTGGATTTGAACCAACGACCTTCAGGTTATGAGCCTGACGAGCTACCGGGCTGCTCCACCCCGCAGTCATAAATGTTTCAATCAGACCAGTGGTTAACCGTCCCGATCAAACAGGGCCACAATATAGTTGGCTTCATCCAACGTAGCAATACATTTCAAAACATATTTTACGACTGCACCGAAAATCGGTACATCATGGTGCTCGCAAAGGTTTTTCCGGCCCGAAGGATCGTGGAGGGAAACTCCGGCTGGTTGGGCGAATCGGGATAATGCTGCGGCTCAAAGCAGAAACCGTTGCGCTGCTGATAGACCCAGCCACCCTTTCCCGTGATGGTTCCGTCGAGGAAATTCCCGGTGTAGAACTGGGTCGCTGGCTCCGTGGTCAACACTTCCATCACCCGGCCACTGACGGGTTCCACGACCCGGGCCGCAAGCCCGTATTCGCCAGCGGGCTTTTTCAGCACCCAGTTATGGTCATAGCCATTGCCAAATTTCATCTGTTCGTATTCGCTGCTGATCCGGGCGCCAATGGCCACCGGTTTCCTGAAGTCGAGTGGAGTACCCTCCACAGACCGTATTTCCCCCGTCGGGATCAGGGTCTCATCCACCGGCGTGAAGGAATCCGAATTAATGGTGACACCGTGCCCCAGGACATCACCGCGGCAGGCCAAATTGAAATAGGAGTGATGTGTCAAATTCACCACCGTGTCCTTGTCACTGGTGGCAGTAAATTCAAGCTCCAAGCCGTTGTCCTCCGTCAGGGTATAGACTGCAGTCACCGACAGTTTACCGGGATAGCCTTCGTCTCCATCCGGACTGACATAGTTCAAGCCCAATGCCGGGCCATTGGTAGTCATTTTGGCGGAAGCCGCCCAGACAACCTTGTCAAACCCCCTGAGCCCGCCGTGGAGGCTATTGGGCCCGTTGTTGGTGGCCAGCGTGTAGGTCTTGCCGTTAAGGGTGAAACGGCCCTTCGCAATCCGGTTCCCGTAGCGTCCTACCAGGCAGCCGAAATAAGGGCTGCTCCTGACATAGCCCTCCAGATGATCATAACCGAGAACAACATCCCCAAGCACGCCCGCCCGGTCAGGAACCTTCAAGGACAGCACAATCCCGCCATAGCTAACAATACGGGCTTCCATCCCCCGGCTGTTCGTGAGGGTAAAAAGCTGCACCTCCGTGCCGTCCGTCAGTTTCCCGAACACTTCTTTCTGAATGGATCCCTTACTCATTTTTCCTCTTTCCTGAATACCGAACACTGAATGCTGAGTTCTATTATTCCTCGCCCCATCGTGCCGACCAGGCCAGCGCGCGCCTGAGCACGATCTCCTCGGTCTTGACCCGTCCGCGCACCTTTTCCAGCCGCGTCTCGTAGGAGGCCATGACACGACGGGCGTCCTGCCCCATTTCGGCACCGGAGAAGAGCTCGCCGTGCGCCGCGCGGAAATCAAGGTGGAACTGGACACCGCCATCCGTGATGGATCCGCCGAGATCCTGATTGGTCAGCAGCAACCGGTTGCCCCCCTCGCTGCTGCGCCCGCATTGATCCAGGTACCAGGTCGGCGAGAGCGTCAGCGTGTCAGCCCGCAGAAACCGGAGGATCCGCTTCTCGGCCTCGAACAACTCGATGATATCTTCCATGGGGACGGCAAACGCCCGCAGGATGATGATGGTCTCCAGGAAAATCCGGTACGAATTTGAATACCCTTCAGCGTCCTTGGGCATATGAAGTCCAAGTTTATTCTGAAGATTCCGCAGGAAATGGGGGGACCGACCCATCTTGCGGCACAACTGCGAAAAGGTGTAGCGCTCCCGGGAACTCTCCGGGAAAACCCCATCCTCATTGATTCCACTTATTTTCGACACGATGCCAGAACCTTCTTGAGATGGTTATCCCGAAAAACATCCTCGTCCCAATCGTCTACCGACAACACTTTCCGGCGCCGCAATTTCAGGCAATAGGCCTCGGCTTCCAGCCACGCCCCGGCCTCCGACTCCACCGTGACCTCCTCACGCTCGAACCGGTTTCCCTGGAAGGCATCCATCCGTGCCAACGCCTCTGCATCCACATCGATATAGACGACGCCATCCACAGCCCGGTCGGGAAACGGGATCATGGCCGCCTGCCCCTCGTCGCGGATCGCGAACTGGGCGTAGCCGTGAAGGAGACCGCTTTGCGCGGGAAACGTCTTTCCGGTCACCGCCTGAAAAACCTCCTTGAACATCAAGGG
>JBAXRC010000311.1:0-3594 GCA_037131415.1 bacterium
CTATAATCGATATAAGATTACAGGGACATCGACTTTGGTGAAAGCCTTTAATAAAGCTTGCGTCTCCTCAACCGATTTCACTTTGGATGATTCGCTCGCGAATCGATGTTTTCTTTATGTTGGAGGTGACATTGCGACGCTCCTTAAGGGCATCAATGATGGGCAGTTGACCCGGAAGACTATTGAAGACAAGATGGCGGCTTGTGCGGACAATGCTGAATTCTCTTTTGTGCGTCAGCAGGAAAGAATGTTCTCAATGATTAGCACCGTGCTACAGAAATCATGAATTTACGTGCAATCACTCAATCTGAGGCCGCAGCTTATGATGACTTAGCTCGTCAACACGGGACCCTTTTCAACAGAATGGATTGGATTACCCTGTTTGGCCAGCAGATGAAAGCATTTGGTCTGTTTGATGACGGAGGGACGATGATTGGCGGCATGTCCCTGTATCAGGAACGCCGGTGGGGCTTACGGATTCTACGCCGGGCTCCGTTCACACCCACCTGCGGGCCTTTTATTGCTATCAAATCGCAAAACCCTGTCGCTGTTCTTGAGGAAAGGCGACAGACGTTGGAATGCATGGTGGATTATCTAGAAAACGAATCTCCCGCCATCTGCATGCTTCCTCTTGATCGACAAGTTGTTGATGCGCTTCCCTTTATTTGGCACGAATATAAAGTCATCCCGAATTATACTTACCTGTTGGATCTGTCAACGCCGGTTGAGCTAATTAAAAAGAAAATGGCTCCGATTAGGCGCAATGATATTTCAAAGGGCGTTCGTGATGGTCTAATTGTGAAACGAACCAACGAAATGGGCGTGGTTAGGAATCTTGTATTGGCTACTTTTGGGAGGCAGAAGAAATTTGTGGATAAGGATGTCCTTGATGCGATTCTCTTTCAGTATGCCCAAAAGGATAACAGTTTTGCCTACACGACTTATCGTGGAGAGAAGGCTATCTCCACTTGTTTCGTTGTGCATGATGATAAGACCGCTTATTACCTTCTTGGTGGCTATTGCGCAGAAGAGCGTCATCACGGCGCTGGGCCAGTGGCCGTATTTGAAGCAATTCAGCATTCCCAGCGCATTGGGCTTAAAACATTCGATTTTGAGGGGTCGGTTATTCCACCAATCGAGCGGTACTTCCGTGGGTTTGGGGGGCAATTAACTCCGTATTTTACCGTTAATAAGGCGTGGCTGCCATTGGAACTAGGCCTTAAGCTTATAAGAAGAGGGGTTTTCTGATGGTTTTGAATCGGGATACGACATCTATTTCATTCCAGGAACTGTTGGGTTCCAACACCTTGGCTCGTGGTCTTGCAATAGGGGCTGTGGTCATGTGTCACATCCCCAATGCGCATGCGTTTTGGGCCCCTTTGTGGACTTTTGCCAGTGCTGGAAAATTGGCGGTCTCGATCTTTTTATTCTCCTCAGGGCTTTTGTTGCAACACCAGGTTAACCGGACGGGAGGGAGATTTCATCTCTCTACATGGTTAAAGAAACGTTTTTTTCGGATTTATCCCCTTTATTGGGCAGGATTGGCGCTTACCCTCTACTGTGCCGTGGTATTTCAGCATAGAATATTTGACGTTAAGACCATTCTCGCCAATGTTCTTGGATTTCCGCTTTTCCTTCATCAGAGGGTTATTTCATGTGGCTTTACTGAGCCCTTCTGGTTTATTTCACTATTGTTGCTCTGCTATGTGATTTTTGTGTTTACCTGTCGCCTAAGGAATAAGGGTTTTCTTGTGCTGTTTGCGCTGGCATTATCATTTGTGGCGTTGTGCTATACAAATATCATAGAGGCCGCATCTCTGGCTTTCCCGTCATTTTTCATGGGTATGTGGGTAACTGATTGGATGAAAGATCGCGGGCAGCGTCCGTCCGATGTGAGGATCCATGTTGCACTCTTTTTGCCGATCTTAGGAATTCTGGCATTCGTATACAAACGAGGGGGCATTTTTATGGATGTCCGCTGCGATATGTTCTTTGACTTAGCGGGTTGCGTTTGTCTAACGATTATCACTTTGCCGACACTATATATCATTGCCTATGCGCAAAAACTGTTGGAGCGTAATTTTCCTCTCTTGCTAAGAAGAATTCTGTGGGTCTCGGCGCTTTCATTCGCGGTGTATTGTGTGCACGAACCCCTTTTGCTTGTTCTAAGAGTAAGCACTGGCGCTGGGCATCAATGGGTGGGTTTGTTGAGTTATGTCTTTCTCACCATATTTGTCGCCTGGATGTTGAATGTATGGGACAAAAAGTTGAGACATCCTCGGGATTTTAAACCGTAAGGGACTGCTGTAATCATGGCTGATTTGTTCGCTAACCATAATGAATGTTGTGCCCATGGAAACGTATAGTCAGAGAATATTAAAAGGTGGCGGAGTGGTGACTTGGCAGCGGTTGGCGCGGTTCCGGAAGGCGTCTCGGGCTGTTAGGCAATATTCGAAGTCGGGACTGCTGGATGATTTGCTGGATATTGGCGCAGCCGATGGAATTGGACTCCCATTCTTGAAGCCGCTCGCCAAGCGGCTTCTTAGCGTTAATTATTATGAGGAGCATTCAAGAGAGTTCAAAGCAGCTCACCCCGATGATGAGATCCTGACTGCTGATGCGAGGAAGTTGCCGTTAGTGGATGCGTCTTTTGACGCGGTTGTGTCCTTTGAGACGTTGCACCTTCTGGGGGTTGCAGAAGAGCGGCGGAAGGGTTTGGCGGAAATCTATAGGGTGCTTCGTCCCGGAGGACTTCTGGTTTGTTCAATACCAATCGAAGTTGGGTACTCCGCATTAATCAAATTGACCGCCCGGGCGGCCACAGGGCACCAACTGGATGGGATGAGCCTCGCGATGGCTCTTCGGCATTGCTTCTACCGGTTTGGCAATATCGAGCAGTTTGATAAAGGGCGTCAGGTTGGCTTTAATGCTTATCACTTCGTTGATGATGTCGCTAGTTTGTTCGCGGTCCTGGAGACCTGGTCCATCCCGATCCCCATCCTGTTTCCCATGAACTTGCTGGTGGTGGCGAGGAAGGAAGATCGATAATCGTTGGTTGTTTGTCGTGAGTTGTTGGTCGTTAAATGGTTCATGGGAATTCGATTAACGAATCACGATCAACGATTAACGACTTCCAGGGCGGAATCGGGGTCACATCTCACGTCTTACATCTCACCCTAGCGGGATGGTTGGTCGTGAGTTGGTGTGCTGCCTTCGCGACCTGCCCTGAGCTTGTCGAAGGGGCTCCTGTTTAAATTCGGATTTCCTGCTATTGCGATCTGAAGCGCTTCAGATGCCTGACCAAGCAGATATTTCTTCTGGAGGGCGAGGCTTGCCGAGCCGCGAACCTGAACAAACCACCCCAGTCGCCGAACCCATCGTCACGCCAGATCCTGCTTCTGAAAACCATCAACCATGAACCATCAACCATTAACCTTCCTCCAACCAACGACCAACAACCAACGACCAACAACCAACGACCAACGACTCTGGCCCCATAACGCCCCCTTTGCCCTCTTCCTCTCGCACGACATCGATCAGATCCATGACCGGGAATTGTTCCGGATTCTGGCCGATCTTAATCATGTCCGCCGC
>JBAXRC010000312.1:0-3580 GCA_037131415.1 bacterium
CCGGCCATGGCTTGGGCATCGCCGAAAAGGAGGCGGCCGGTGTCGGTGAGCAGGGTGCCCCCCCACCAATCCTGTTCATAATCGGTGAGGATGTGCCGAACGGTCACATTGTCCCGGCCGAGTTGGCTGGTGAGTGCCTGGATGACGGACTCCTGGAACGGGGCCACCCAGCGGACGGCGATGAAGGCGATGGCTCGGGCCTGGCGAAGAAGAGGGGGCCACTGGGACCGGTCGCCCCTCAGGAGGGTGAGGATGGCCGCATTGAGGGTGGCCTCATCGGCAACTCCGAGGGAGTTGCAGACGCTGGTGTAGGCGGCATGGAGGGCGGCCAGCTCCGGGTTCTTGGGGACCGCCCGGTCTGCCGCCAGCAGTTTCAGGAATTCATCGGCGCGGTCCGCCAAGGGGGCAACGGACTCGATTAATTGGGAGAGCGTTTCCTCCAAGGCTGCAGGGGCGAGTGATCGCACTCCCTCTCCCTTCAGGGGAGAGGGTCGGGGTGAGGGGTTCTTCTTCTGGAATTTGCTGACTGCCTCGACGATTGCCAACTCGCGGTCCAGATCCGAGATCGGTCGCAGCCTCTGGTTTTTCAGGGCAAGCCCGGCACACTCCCGTAACAGTGAGGAGAGCGTGATGTGCCCCCGCCCGTCAAAGAAGGCATCCCGTTCCAGTGCCCGCCGCTGCGCCTGCCGCAAGGCCACGGCGGTTGGATAAACGATGAGGGTAATGTTTCTGGTTTCCGGTTTGCTGCTCATGACGGTTGCGGGGGAGTGTAGTGGGTTGGGTGAGGGACTTCAAGGACGACAAGGACTTCAAAAGCAGGGGCTACCGTGGTCTGGCGCGCTGATCCAGGCGGGCGCGGGTCATGCGTTCGCGGAGGCCGCCTTCATGGACAAAGGCCTGCTCCTGTTGGCGGATCTGGCGCTCGAGGAGAAAACTGGCTACCCGGATTAGGCCGATGATTACATTGGCGGCAATGGCGGGGTCGGAGTGCTCTATGCCTTTCCGGAATGTGTCGTAAGTGGGATCCGTGATGCGGCAGAGTTGCCGAAGGCGTTTGGCGTAGGGGTGCTCCTTGTCCCATTCCTTCAGGCCGCGTGTCCTGAGAAAATCCCGGTAATCGGCCAGTAGTTCCTCGAGGCTGGCCCGGGCAACATTGGTTAGCTTGATCTCCATTTCCTTGGAGGTTGCGGAGGCCATGCCGCCCTCGATGATATTCTGTTTCCCGGAGCGGGCTGCCTGAACCATCTGGTCATGAGTGCGGCTGCGCCTGTCAATGAGCCGGTCACAGAAGTGGACGGTTGCATCATAGACAATCTCGGCCTTTTGGTAAGAGAGCAGCTTCTTGTAGCTGCCATGGACCGGGATGAAGCCGGGAGAAGGACTCGAGGGCCGGCAAGGACTGCAGTTGGGACGGCCTCGTTCTGTTGTCCTTGAAGTCCCGGTTGTCGTTTGATTCATGCCCGGCACAATAGCCAACCCGGTTAGCGCCATCAAGTTAAAAGCTAGATAGCTATAGTTAATAGCATGCAATCAAACTCGGTGGACAAGATAGGCTCCTTCTATATAATGCCCGAATTGAAAGGATCAAGGGGTTATGTTGACTTTATTTTTATCGGTGCTGTGCATGGCGGGAATCTGGGTTGGGCTTCACCTGGGGTTGGGGTTGCATCAGGGGTGGAGTATCACCCTGGCTGTTTTGGCGGGATTTGGGCTGCAGATTGGCGCGACGTTGTTCATCCGCCGGAAGATCACCGCCCTGATGGCGGCCATCCAGACGCGTATCACGGAGCGGACCACGGCCCTCCGGCGGAAATACGAGCAACTGGGTAGCCGGGGCGCGGCGATGAAGTTTCTCATGGACCAGGCCCGCAAGGATCAGGATGTCCTGATGGCTGAAGCGCTGGAATCGACCAAGAAGATGGAGCCCTACTGCAAATGGAGCTTCCTGCTCGACCGGCAGGTCAATGCCATCCGCATCCAGTTCCTGTATCAGATGAAGAATTTCGAGGAGGTTGACCGGCTTCTTCCCAAAACCATTTTCGGTGAGCCTTTGATGGTCTGCATGAAGATGTGCCGACAATACAAGCTGGGCAAGGAAGAGGAGCTTCGCAAGACCTACAACAAGTACCGGAAGAAGTTCAAGCAGGACTCCGCCATCATTTACGCCACCTACGCCTGGATCTTGATCCGGAAGAAGGAACTCGACCAGGCCCTGGCCGTGCTGGTGGATGGAAAAACCGCGACGGAAGATGCAAACCTTGAAGAGAACTGGGATCATGTGGCCAACGGCCGGGTGGGCCAGTTCTCCAATGCCGGTTTCGGCGAGGCCTGGTATGCCCTCCTTCTGGAGGAGCCCAAGCAGCCCAAGGCGTCCGGGCCCCGGTATGCCCATCCCGGATCCAAGATGCGCCGCCGTTTTTGATGAGTCTGTAAAGAGAGGGGAGGAGTCGCTATGGTTGACGTCATTCTCTGCCTGGTGTCGGTGTGCTTTTTGATCTGGGTGATCCTCTTGAAGCTGGAGATCGAGGAACTGAAGGGGATATCACACAAACCCGGGAAGAGATCGGCCTCGGCTGGCGGACATTCCGGGGCTGTCAAAGGGAATCGAAATTTCTCCATAGAATGAACGGCAAAGGAGGTCCCATGAATTCACGAACGATGAGGGCGTTGTGGGTTTGTATTGGCGTGGCGGGTTCATGTGTCTCCGGGCAGGAGGCGAAACCCGGGCCGGTTCAGCTGCCAGCCCTGCCTTATGCCGAGTCCGCCCTGGAGCCTGCCATTTCCGCGAAGACCATGGGATTCCACTACGGAAAGCACCACAAGGGGTATGTGGACAATCTGAACAAGCTTATCGCGGTGTCTGAATTGGAGTCCCTTCCTCTTGAGGAAATCATCCAAGTGACGGCGAAGGCCAAGGACAAGGACGGGGTGGCCATTTTTAATAATGCCGCCCAGATCTGGAATCACACATTTTTCTGGAACAGCATGAAACCCAAGGGCGGCGGAAAGCCGACGGGTGTGTTGCTGGAAAAGCTGGAGAAGGCCTTCGGTAGCTACGAGAAGTTCAAGCAGGCGTTCCTGGATGCGGCGGCGGGTCAGTTCGGCAGTGGCTGGGTCTGGTTGGTGGCGGAAGGGGATGGCCTGAAAATCATCAAGACCTCCAATGCCGACACGCCAGTGGCCCATGGTCAGAAGGCCCTGCTCACATGCGATGTCTGGGAGCATGCCTACTATCTGGACTACCAGAACCGGCGGAAAGATTTTGTGACCGCTTTTCTTGATTCCCTGGTGAATTGGGATTTTGCGGCCACCCAGCTTTCCCGGTAGGCGGGCGCGTTTCCGGGTCTTGACAATTGGCTGGACAGCCTCCAGGTGGACGCCGATCTCCGAGCGGCGTTAGGTGCCAGTGAGGGACGTGAATGGACTGACCGTGCCCGGAGGTCACGGTCCACCTTGAAAACGAATAGCCCAAAAGCAGGGATGCGCACCCGATAGGCTGGAAAATGAAACCTGTCCTCAAGACTATGACGCTTTTGCCGACCCCGCGCCAAGTGACCGGTAGGGCGGGCGAACTCCGGGC
>JBAXRC010000313.1:0-3561 GCA_037131415.1 bacterium
ACCGTGTGGGCAAATCAATCATGCTGAAGGGATGTCTTATGAAAAGGACAACGTTGATGAGTAGACTTCTGGCAATGGGGGCGGGTCTTTTTCTGGCGGGCTTAGACGCCGAAAATAACGATTATGACTTCACTCCGGCACACGGCATGGGCGCCCTGATTGTGGAGAATGACTCCGGGGTAGATTTCGACCTCTATCTCGACGGTTCATTTGAGGATGGTTTGGATTCGGGTGACCACACCACTGTCGAGCTCGAGCCCGGCGAAGCCCATGTCTTCCTGCGGGAGCAAAAGGGGGAGCACCAGGGCGTGTCGGAGGACGTTGATATCCTTGAAGGCCGACGCACCATTGTTCGTCTCTATCGCGACTCGTGGGAATGGAACGATTACCACGTGACAGTCGAGTACGAATAATCAAACAACTGCCAGCGGCGTCGAGGAAGTAGGGAACCGCAGACGGACGCAGAAAACGCTGACGGGGAGTTAATCTGCGTTTTGCCTTCTTTCCTGAACCCTGAACCCCGACCCCTCTTATACCCCTGCGACCAGTTCCTTTTCGGCTTCGATGGTCCAGTTGCCGTGATCCAGCTTGGCGGCAACCTTGGGGAGGACGTCCTTGAGGTTGGCGAGTGGAGTCAGGCCCAGATCATGGAGCATGGGGTAGACCACGATCTTTCCGGCCAGGGTCCGGTTCTCGACGGCGGCAAGGCCTTCCATCGCGCCCGCCATGCCGCTCACGGCGTCGACGGACCGGTTGGTGTCCAATTGGCCTGCGATCACCTTCTCCAGCACGATCTTCATGTCGCGGATCGTTGAGCCGCTGGTGCCGAACATGAAGCAACCGTTGCCGATGTAGGTGTCGAGGTCGAGTTCATGCCGGGTCGGGGCGGGAATGCCCGCGAAGATATTGATCAGGCAGCCCTTGGAGCTGTTCTTGATGGCATCCGACACCAAGGCTCCAATTGGCGCCATGACCACATTGTAGCTGAAGGGGCCGACCAGGGGCTGGTTCTTGGGGTTGACGGACTTGAGGGCGATACCGTTTGTTTTTGCAAGCGGAATGGCCTTCTCCATCAGAGACGCCAGGCGTGCATCGTCAAAATCCACCGCAATCACCGTCATGCCGGGGTTCCGGATGCAGACATCGCGGAGCACATGCATCTGGCCCATGGGACCGCCTGCACCCACCACACAGATGGAGTCACCCGACCGGACTTCGCCGGTGGCGGGAATAACCTTGTAGGCATCACGGGCACTGGCGGAGGGGGTCCCGATCCAGCGGGTCATGCCGTAGTGGATGCGGCCCACGCCGACGGAAACAGGCTGTCCGATTTTCTTCCCTCCGGTGACGATGGCGATAATGCCGCAGATCCCCAGCTTGTCGTTCAGGGTTTCGATGGTCTTGCGGTCGGTTCCGAAATAAACGATGTCGTCAAACGCTTCCTTAGGCAGGTCGGCGGCGCTGTTGACCTTGGTTACCGGGACGCCCAGTTTCTCAAGCTCCTTGCAGATGCCGTCGGCACACACCGCGCTGATGCCGGCAGGCTTGCCCTTCGCGGCAAAGCTTTCGGCCAGTCCCTCCGCCTTGTGACCGCTATCGACCACCACCGCCAGCTTGCCGCCCGCCTTGATGGTCTGGCGCTCGGGGGTCACATAGGAGTCTTCCACGCAGGCCCAGGGTTCGATCAAAGCCACGGCGGAGGCGCTCAGGTTTTCGGGGACGGGAATCAGGAACCGTTCGCCGGTGGCGGGATCCATGATGACGCGCTCATCCATCACTACATATTCCTGCAGGGCGCCCTCGAAATTGTAGCCGAACGCGGCGTTGGAGCCGGCGGTGACAAAGGCGCGGTAGTCAGTCTGCACCAGGCAACGCTCGCCGACCTTGTGGTGCCTGACCTGATCGCCCACGGCCACAATACGAATCACGGCTTCATGGCCCGGTACGGTCGGCTTCCCGCCAGGGACATAGCTGGGAATCTCCTTCAGTACCTCGGGGGTCAGGCCGCCGAGCACCTCGCTCTTTCGGGGGTGCTCGGAAAACTGCTTGAGCAACTTGAGGTCCGAAAAGCACAGGCAGACCGATTCGATCTGGCCGAGTACCTGGTGCGGGCCGGGCGTTGTGACGGGCTTGGCGGTGTTGAGCTTGAGTTCGCCGGGACCGACGAGCTGGACTGCGTATTGCGTTTTGGGCAGGGTTTTCATGGGTGGTATTCCTTTTATTATGACAACATGACTTGGCCGCCGGTCACGGGCAGGGCCTGGCCGGTTTCGTATTTTTGTTCCATGAGATAGAAGATGGCCCGCATGACGTCCTGGGCCATGCAGCCGCGGCGCATGGGTACCTTGGCCTCGTAGAAGCGCTGGACATCGGCAATCGTCTTGGCGCCGGGCACCTTGCCGGTCGACAGGTACTGGACGAAAAGGCCGTTCTTGGGATCCGACCACAGCGGGCCATCAAAGAAATTACCAGGGCAGATCGAGTTGACCTTGATGTTGTCCTCCACCAGCTCCATGGCGAAGGATTGTGTCAGACCGATGCCGCCGAACTTGCTTCCGGCATAGGCGCCGTTCTTGTTCGAGCCCTCCAGTCCGGACTTGGAATTGATCTGGATGATGTCGCTCCAGTATTCCGGGTTGGCCAGATGCTGGGTGGCGAGAACCGGCGCGGCCTTCTGGACGCACAGGAAATAGCCCTTGTAGTTGACGGAGGTGACGAAGTCGAAGTCGGCGGGGCTCTGGGTCTTCACGCTGCCGGCCTTGAGCACGCCCGCATTGGCGACGAAGACATCGAAGCCGCCGAATGCCTTGACGGTCTCGAGGATGGCGCCCTCCATGGCGGCGGGATCCGTGACGTTGGAGGCCAGCCCAATGGCGCGTCCGGCGCCATACTGGCTGCAAAGCGCCTGGGCGGCGGAGGAGGCGCCTGCCAGGTTCATGTCGAGCAGCACCACATGGGCGCCCGCGGCAACAAGTTGCTTCGAGATTTCCAACCCGAAGCCCTGGGCCGCGCCGGTGACCACCGCCACCTTGCCGGCAACACGACCGGTCGCCGTGCTGGCGGCGACCGTGAAGGTGCCGAGCCCTGGAATGACGACTGTTTCAGGTTTGCCGTTGTTGGCGTCGCTGTAGTCCTTGATGGCCTTGCGAAGAACTTCAATGACGGCAGGGACGGCAAGGTCGGAGGGGAGGGTGATGGTCAGGGCTTTTGAACCTGGCGCCAAGTCGGCCGAAAACGACACAAGCTTGAGTGTTTCACTGTTGTTTGCCAGAAGCCCGCGCAAGGCGGGTCCGATGGTGGTGATAAGGGATGTATTCATGGTTTAGCTTTCTTTATCCTGCTGTGGCTCTCAAAACTTTCCGAGGTGGCAGATGGAGGCCCATGCCCAGGGCGTCCTCGGCCGCTTCCTTGATGCTTTCGCCGATGGTCGGGTGGGCAAAGACCACCTCAGCCAATTCCTGCACCGTGGCCTTCTTGTGAATCATGGTGGCGGCGGCCGCGATACACTCGGTGGCGTTGTGGCCCAGCATATGGACGCCGAGCAGCTCGCCGGTCTCGCGA
>JBAXRC010000314.1:0-3539 GCA_037131415.1 bacterium
GCACCGGCCGGATCTTGAGCCGTTCGGCGCGGGACAGAACCAGCTCCAGCTCACTGGGCATCTCGATGACCAGGACGGTACGCGTCCCCATCTTGAGCGCCTGCAGCGCCATGTCGATGAACTCCTCGTCCTTGTAGCCGTTGCAGATGACGAAGGCCTCGGGATCCTTCATGAGGGCGAGCGCAGCGATCAGCTCCGCCTTGCTGCCGGCCTCGATGCCGTGGTGGTATTCCCGGCCGTATTCCGTGATGTCGCTGACCACCTCGTCCTGCTGGTTGACCTTGATCGGGAACACGCCGCGGTACTGGCCCTGGTAGGCCGCGTCGAAGATGGCCCAGCGGAAGCTCTCGTTGATCTCGCGGATGCGCGAGGCCAGGATGTTGGAGAAGCGGATCAGCACGGGCATGTTGAGGCCCCGGCTGTGGCACTCGTCAATCAGGTGCATCAGGCTGACTTCCGTCGGGCTCTTGGGACCATTCGGATGGACCACGACCTCGCCACCGGGACTGACGTCAAAGTAACCCTGGCCCCAGTTGCGGATGCCATACAATTCGGCGGAACTTTCCGCCGTCCACCGTGTCAATGCCTCATGCCTCATGCTTGATTCCTTCCGCCTCAAAATTCAAAAACCGGAGCCTAGCACGCGACCCCGTGATGTACAGAAAAAAGGAATCAGGAATTCCCCTCCACCGGGAGGTCGATGAAAAGGTTCGGGAAGTAGAAGGGAAGCACTTTCTCCGGAAAGGCGATTTGGAGCCTGCCCTTTGGGGAGGGGGTCTCGATATAGCCTTCGGCGAGACCCAGCTTGATGATTTCCGCGGTCGTGGTCCCCCCTTTACCAGTAACCTCGACAACCCGTTCACGGGGACATTCGCCTTCATCGACAAGCACCTGCACCACCCGCACGAGGGCCTCGCGGTGCTTCTTCAAATGCAGAGCCTCGTAGGCAAAGTACCGCTCGACCCGGATACGGAGATCCGCCAGGTTCAGCAGCCCTCCCATGAACTGAACCTGATCGAGGATCGTCTCAAGAAAGAAGACACAGAACCGGGCCAGTCCACGTTCCGTAAGATTGCCGCGCCCATCAAGGTCGCTTTCCCTCGTTCGATCCGCTTCCTGAAGTCTCTCATAATAGCGCGTCCGGGCACGGGCAAGACCACGGGCAAGGGTCCACAATCCCCCGCCATCCAGCCCGTGACGAATCAGCAAGGCACGGGAATGAAGGCGCGCCACACGCCCGTTTCCATCACCAAATGGATGGATCCAGGCCAGCCGGTGATGGGCGGCCGCAATGGCAATCAGGCGATTCGTCGCCAGGATGCACTCATCGCCATACCCTTCATGGAAACGACCAAGAAAGGCTGGCAACGCTGCAAAGTCCGGCGGGGTATGACGTCCCACATCGACCAGATAGTCCCTGAGTTTACCCGGCTGAATGCGGTATTCCCTTCCGGCTGCCGTCCTGGAGATATGCATCGACTCGGGGAGCCGGCGATAAAATTCCCCGTGGATCCAGCACAGGAAGTCCTGTGAGTAGACATCCACCCCGCCATCGCGAAGACGGGCCACCATGGCCTCCTCCGTCTGGATGTGGGCCAGGGATAGCAACTGGTTTTCCTTCTGCTTCACATCCCGGTCGAAATCCTGGTGGCGCGCCCGCTCGATGTCCCGAGGCAAGGTCTTATGCCCCTCGATCAGATTCGAGTAGTAACAGTTCATGTTCCGAACCAGCGCGGCGACCTTGTCCCTCACAATCGCGGAACGCACCTTGCCGTTGAGCTCACCCACGGCAAGCGTGATCATCTGGGAAAGCTCCCCCAACTCCCTCCGCCCGGGATCAGGCAACAGGGGCTCCATGGATGAAACGCTACGGTATACTGTCAGACTTTCAGTCATGGTGAAGATCATACTGAAGATCTTTAAAAGAATCAACACATTCATCATCAATGACATAGGGTAGATATGAAGTTTTACTTTGATAATAAACGAAGATCATATGACAGGTTGCCCTCTAGAAGAGGGGAATCGGGTGGTGGAAGCGTGGCCTTCCAGTTTTAGGGCTGAACCCATAACCTCGAAAATAGCCATGATTTATCGATAAATCATGGCTATTTAAGAATAGAATAGCCCCTCTGATAGCCGACTGTTCAGAACCCTGAACAGCGCAGGTGCGGTGATTAGGCGGCTTAATCACCGCATATTCTGCGGTAATTAATTGCCCGCCCGCCGCATGGGAGGGGCTGGCTGGGTCATACCGTCTTGCAGATCAGCCGTAATCAGGCTACACTAGGAAAATCATGAAACTTGGAATCCTGATGGCCCTGATCTTTGTAAGTCCCATGCTTGCCGCGGTAGCGGCCAAGGAGGCGAAGATGGATAACTGGCGTAAACTAACCCCCACCGAGGAACGCATCATCGTGAAGAAGGGAACCGAGGCCCCCTTCAGCGGCCACTTCAACAAATTCAAGGACAATGGCACCTTCACCTGCCGCCGCTGCGGGGCGGCCCTCTACCGATCCAACGACAAGTTCGACTCGGGCTGCGGCTGGCCGAGTTTCGACGCCGAGGTGCCCGGCGCCGTGAAACGCATCCAGGATGCCGACGGGCGCCGCATCGAGATCGAGTGCGCCCATTGCCAGGGACACCTCGGTCATGTCTTCACAGGCGAACGGTTGACGCCCAAGGACACCCGGCACTGCGTCAACTCGGTCTCCCTCGACTTCGTTCCAGTGGCCGAGACTACCAACCATTTCTCCCGGGCCATATTCGCGGGCGGCTGTTTCTGGGGCGTCGAATACTTCCTCCAAAAATCACCAGGCGTGATCCGGACCTCCGTCGGGTACACCGGCGGCACCCAGTCCAACCCCACCTACAAGGAGGTCTGCAGCCATAAAACCGGCCACGCCGAGGCGGTCGAAGTGATATTTGACCCGTTGCAGACCTCCTTCGAGAAGTTGGCCCGCCTCTTCTTCGAGATTCATGATCCCACCCAGCTCGACCAGCAGGGCCCGGATCACGGGGACCAGTACCGGTCCGAGGTCTTCTATGTCACCCCGGATCAGAAGGCCACCACCGAGAAACTGATCAAGGGACTGAAGGACAAGGGGTGGAACGTGGTGACCCGCCTCACTCCCGCCGCCACCTTCTGGCCCGGCGAGGACTATCACGAGGATTATTACCAGCGTAACGGCAAGAAACCCTACTGCCACCGCCCGGAACCAAGGTTCGAGAAGGGCCCCTCGGGAGCCGGAAGATAGAATGCTGAGTACATTTGTATACTTTATTTTCCTATAGACATGTTCCTTGGCGCTCAAAATTTAACAATTCCTTGACGAGCCCCCCCCTATCTATCGTCTGCCGGTGCTGTTATCATATGGCATGAATATGCAAGACCGCTGCGGCAGAAACATGAAAACCGGACATCATCCCGGCCCTCTCCTCGCAGCGCTGATCCTTCTGGCTCCCCTCCCCCTGTCCGCCTCCGGCGCAACACCGCTTGAGCTCGACGCCACCATCAGCAACGCCGTGGACAGTTATTT
>JBAXRC010000315.1:0-3527 GCA_037131415.1 bacterium
ATCTTAGCTATGGCCGGAATGTCGACCACATCCAGGACCGGATTGCCAATGGTTTCCACAAAGACCAGCTTCGTCTTGGGCGTGATCGCCTTGGTGAAGTTTTCCGGATTGCGCGGATCGACAAAAATACACTTGATGCCAAGCTGGGGAAGAATGTCGTGGAACTGGGTATAACTCCCGCCATAGAGGTTGTTGGCGGAGACAAACTCATCCCCCGCCTGGCAGAGATTGATAATGGAGTAGAAAATGGCACTCGTGCCGGAGGATACCGCCAGCGCTGCCGCACCACCTTCAAGTGCCGCCACTCGTTTTTCGAGGACATCCTGCGTCGGATTCATCAGCCGCGTGTAAATGTTGCCGAGCTCTTTCAGCCCGAATAGGTTGGCTGCGTGCTCCGCATTTTTAAAGACAAACGAACTGGTACGATAGATGGGAACCGCCCTCGACAATGTGGTCGGATCAGGCTCTTGTCCTGCATGAAGGGCCAAGGTCTCGATTTTGCTGGAATTGACACTCATTTTATCGTTCTCCGCTAAACAGTTTTTTAAGTGCTTATTTCACAATCACTATAATTGCTATTCATACACTATTGTATTTATGCTCGTCAAGAGTCTTGAATTCATATCATTCACTCAAGGCTCGACACCCCCACCCTTACACGCCATAGTGTTTCAATGCAATCACAACGATTCCAAGTGCAACCTGATCAGGTGGAACTTTCCCTTCAGGATTTTCTGGCACAAAAACTCAAACTGTCCCGGAACAAGGCCAAAGCCATTCTTGATGAGAGGCAAGCGTTCGTCAACGGGCGCCGCGTCTGGATGACCAAGCACACCCTGAAAAAAGGCGATAGGGTCGAAGTCATGACGCCCCATCACACCGCCAGACCAGCGTCCACCCGCAAACTGGCAATTCTGTTTCAGGATAATGAATATCTTGTCGTGAACAAGGTGCCGGGCCGACTTTCAAATGGCCCCGACAGCCTGGAGGGAGATCTTCGGACGATGCTGAAGCAGCCCAATCTTCAGGCTGTACACCGCCTGGACAAGGACACCTCCGGTTGTATTCTCATCGCCCGATCCAAGGATGCATTCGAAAAGGCCGTTGAACTGTTCAAGGAGCAGAAAATATCCAAGATTTACCACACGCTTGTCTCAGGGGAAATCAAGGAACGGGAGCGGCGTATAGAGTACGCCCTCGAGGGGGAACCGGCCTTGACTCACCTGCACCTGATCTCCGCCAATCCCATGGTCAGCCACCTTAAGGTCAAAATTGAAACCGGACGCACCCACCAGATTCGCAAGCATCTGGCTTATATCGGCCACCCGGTTTTAGGCGACCGCACCTATGCCGGACGCGGTGCTATTCCAGAAGAATTCCGGTTGATTGAGCGGCAGATGCTCCACGCCGCCAGCTTAACCTTCACGTCACCCTTCACGAACATGAAAATCCGGGTCGAGGCCCCCCTCCCCCGGGATTTCACTTATTGGTTGAAGCAGTTCGGCCTGCGCTAGAACCCCTCCTGAACCCAGGAGGCTAAAGCGGCAGCGAGAAATAAAAGGCGGCGCCCTTTTCAACTTCAGCCTCGGCCCAGACTCGCCCGCCATGGCGGGCAATAATCCGTTGCACATTGGCCAGACCAATGCCGGTGCCTTCGAACTCATCTTCCCGGTGCAACCGCTGGAACACGCCAAACAGCTTGTCCGCATATTTCATGTCGAAGCCAGCGCCGTTGTCCCTGACACAAACCACAATCTCATTTTTCTCCTGCCGGGCAGAAATCGAAATCTTTGCCACCTGGCGATGACGGGAATATTTCACAGCGTTATCGAGAAGATTCGCGAAAACCTGTCGCAACAACTTTTGATCCGCCTTCACGTGAAGCAGTTCGCCCACATCCCACTCCACGATGCGCCCATGCATTTCAGGCTCCAACTCGGCACGGCACGCAGCCACGAGTTCATCCAAAGAGACAAGTCCCACCTGAATCGGCACCCGTCCTGCGCGCGAGAAGGAAAGCAAATCGTCAATGAGACGTCCCATCTTCTCTGCCGCCGCTGAGATAATTCCAGCATACCGGACGATTTTTCCATCACTCGACGCCTGCGCCTCATTCACCAGGAGTTGCACAAAACCGCTGACATGCCGTAGCGGCGCCCGAAGGTCATGCGAGACGGAGTATGAGAATGCCTCCAGTTCTTTGTTGGCTGCCTCCGCCTGTTGAACAGCCGCCTGCAAGGCCGCTTCTTTTTGTTGAAGTATTTCAAGGGCATGTTCGGCGCGGTCGCGCTGTTCCTTGGCTTCATCGCGAGATGAGGTCAGATCCCGTGTGCGTTCGGCAACAATCGCCTCCAGGTTTTCACGATGCCGGAACAATTCATCATCGGTCCGCTTGCGTTCGGTAATGTCACGAAAACTCCATACCCGCCCTGCTATCGTGTCACCAACCCGCTGCGGCTGAGAATAGCGCTCAAATACACGCCCATCCTTGAACGTCAGCACATCCATGGAACTCGCTTCAGGGGTGTTGTAAAGTAGGCGAACCCCTTCCATGAATGCATCGGGATTCAGCAGCTGATCGGAAACGAACTGCAGCAACTGATTGTCGTCTCTCGTCGCGATCAATACCTCGGGGATCCGCCACATTTCGCGAAACCTGGCGTTAAGACTGGTCACCTTGCCGGTGACATCGACGACCAGGAGGCCATCCGTTGTGGATTCCAGAGTTGCAACCAATAACGAAAGGGACTCGCGCAAAGCCGTATCCGAGGTCTTGAGGGCCTCCTGCTGGCAAAGAAGCTCTTCTGAATTCTTAACGAGCTGGAGCCGTTTTGCTCCCATCGAGGCGATCGTGTTGGCGCAGATGTTCATGAAACCAAGAATAGCGGGAATCTTGGATCCAGAGATTATGGGAACTTGCGCGACGGCAGCGAGGTACTCAGCCTCATCGAACCCGTACTCTCTGGCCTGCTGCAGGAAAAACCTCATGTCTGGCGGTGAAAGAAAAAACTGTCCCACAAAAACATTGGCAACATGCTGCCCCTCGATGATGATCGGAGAGGCGGCATCAGTGAGACCGTTTTTGCAGGTGTAAATGGTGCATTGCTCGCCAGCCTTCAGTTGGTTGGCGAGAACGGTGTCGGATTCCATGCATCGGGCGCACGTAATGGAATGCTTGCGGTGGAATTGGGTGCAGACGGCTTGCCAGCGCGCAGCGACAAACACCACGCCATTGAGGTCAATGATGGCGGCGGCAATTCCGATGGCATCGCAGAAACTGTTTAAAAGGGCCTGCATCTGCTGCTGATCAATGAGTTGATCCAGCGATTCTGCAGGAGCAATGTTCCCATCGATTCTTTCCATATATACCCATTATATTCTCAGGATAAGAAAACTCAAATCAACTTTAAGGCCCTCTGATTCATTGGACAAGCAGTATTTGCGCCCCCTAAGAGCCTGTTGAAAAACATATATGGCGCAAGGCGCCTGGAGGGCGAAGCTTGCTGAGCCGTGTCACCTGGCGAGCA
>JBAXRC010000316.1:0-3519 GCA_037131415.1 bacterium
GAGGGCGGAGGGCAAAGGGCTGAGGGATGAAAGTTGTTTCACGAGGGAGGCGAAATTTTCCGTGCCCCAGCGCTTGTACCGGCTGCCCGTGCCGATGTGAATGACGATATACGGCGAGGTGGACGCCGATCTCCGAGCGGCGTCAGGTGACAAGGATGTGCCATTCATGAGCTGACCGTGCTCGGAGAGCCCGGTCCACCTCATCGGGAGTCCGGCGGCTTCCTTGATTCCCAGCGGCGCCAGCAGCCGCATGAATTCGCCGGCCTCATAGCCTTCCAGGTCGTAGTTGACGAGGTGGGTATAGATCGTGTTGCGGCCCGGGTTGATCTTGAAGCCGATCCGGACCGGGGCGCCGCTCAGCAGGGCCATGATGGCAGAGAAGTAATGGAACTGTTCGGTATCCACGGCGATGTCGTACGGGTTCCGCCGGAGTTCGCGGACCAGTTGAAAGGGGCGGGCATCATAGGGCAGCACCCGTGCGCCATGGCCGGCCATGGCGGGAATATCCTGGTTCCGCCGTTCGCAGACCAGGTCGATGGCGGCGGCCGGGAACTGCTGGCGCAGGCGCAGCAGCATCGGCTGCAGCAGCACCATGTCGCCGAGTCCGCCCGGCCGGATCACCAGGATCCGCCGGACCTCCGCCGGAACCGGCGCGCCGCCCGGGATATTCCGGCGCCGGATGTGCAGCCACCAGCCTGCCGTCCAGCACAGAAAAAACCCGGCCGTCGCATCCAGTATCTTGAGCAGCCGCACCTTCATGGTTCCTCATTCATGTAAATGACAGGGAATTCTTTACCACGGAGGGGCGGAGGTTGCGAGAGAGAAGAAACTGTTGCGGCCATTTGGAGAAACTGGATTCCCTCTTTTGGAGGGCGAGGCTTGCCGAGCCGGGTCAACTGGGGAGCATGAAAAGAGAACAATCGGACTGAAGGGCAAAGGGGGAGTCCGTCATGTTGACTACGGCTCGGCAAGCCTCGCCCTCCAGAAGAGCGGCTCGTTGAGTCTGTGGAAACGATCAGGGCTAGTATTTGAAACTGCTGCGGCCGATATATTCGCGGAGCATGGAGGTGTTGGGGACTTCGCGGTCGGGGATGCCGATGAAATTCGAGAGGAAGGCGGTGAGGCGGCGGGCCTCGGCGTATTCGCGGTCGAAGGGCTTGACCTCCATGAGGAGCGGCTCGGCGATGGGCTTGAGGACGGCCAGCTCGTAATCGAGGGCGGAGTTGAAGGTGGCATCGGCCTTGGCCTGGAACGGGAAGATCCAGCGTTCCTCGCCGCGGCGCACGGAGGTCCACATGCGCAGAGTCTTGAGCGCCGAGTGAGCCCGGAATTTATGGTCACGCACCATCCGCCGGATGAGGCGGTTGTCAGTGGTGGAGATGCGGTTGTTGGCGTCGAGGCTGAGCTGGGTCAGGGCGCTGACATAGATCTTGAACTTGGTGGCGTCGGGAATCATGGCGGTCAGGTCGGGATTCAGGCCGTGGATCCCCTCGATGATCAGGATGCCGTCGTTGCCCAGCTTGATCTTGTTGCCGCGGAAGATCCGCGTCTTGGTCTCGAAGTCGAACACCGGCAGTTCCACTTCCTCCCCGGCGGCGAGCTGGTTCATGTGCTTGTTGAAGAGCTCCAGGTCGAGCGAGTTGATGTGCTCGAAATCAGGGGCACCCGTGTCGTCCTTCGGGGTTCTGGCCAGTTCGAAGAAATAATTGTCGAGGGAGAGGGTGTTGACCCGGAATCCGTTGACGCGGAGCTGGATGGCCAGCCGTTTGGCGAAGGTGGTCTTGCCGGAGGAGGAGGGGCCGGCAACGAGCACGATGCGGGTGGTGTCGCGCCGCCGCAGGATCTCATCGGCGATCCGGGCGACATTCTTCTCGTGGAGCGCCTCGGCGACCTTGATGAAGTCGCTGATGTCGCCGTTGACGACGATCTCATTAAGACGGCCGACGGTACCGACGCCCATGGCACGCCCCCAGACCTTGTGTTCCCGGAAGATCTTGAAGAGCAGGGGCATGTCGCGGAAATCGGCAACCTTTCCGCCGTTTCCCTGCTCCGGGAGCTGGAGCACGAAGCCGGGCGCGTAGTGGATCAGGTCAAACAGGTGGATGCAGCCGGTGGTGGGGGCCAGCGGGCCCTGGGCGAGATCCAGGAATCCCTCGCAGGCATGCATCACGACCCGGGGCGGATTCCGAAACCGGAGCAGGTTCAGCTTGTCGTTCTGCCCCGTCGCCGTGAGGAGGCGGGTCACCTCGGTAAAGGAGAGCTTTTTTCGGGCGATGGGCAGATCGCGGGCGATGAGTTCTTTCATCCGCGTCCGGATCGCGTCCACCTGATCCCGGGTGATGCCCCCGTTATGAATGCCCGCATCCTTCTCGAAGCTACAATAAAGTCCGTTGCCGACCGCGTAGTCCACCGAGAATTCGGAGGCGGGGAAAAGGTCCTTCACAACCTTGGCGAGGAGAAAAGCGATGGTACGCTGGAAGACCGGCCACCCCTCGGGGGTGGCCATGGTCAGCAGCCGGACTTCGGCATCCATCTCCAGCGGGTAGCTGAGGGAACCGATGTCGTTATTGATGAGCGCGGCGATGTAGGGCATTCCTTTGGCATCGGTCGCGGTGGGCAGGATGTCGCGGATGGACGTGCGGGGCGGGCATTCCACGACGCGGCCATCTTCAAAGGTGATGCGGATGATTTCTGCCATGGTCTTCTCCTTATGATTCGATCCCCATGCGGGCTTTGACGCCGGCGTTGTAGTAGTGGCGGATACAGCGCATCTCGGTGACGAGGTCGGCGCGTTCCATGACGCCCGCTCCGGCGCCCCGGCCGGTGAGAACGAGTTCGACCGGGTCCGGCCTGGCCTCCATCAGGGCCAGCACGTCCTGCTCGGTGATGAGCCCGGCGAGGACCGCCCCGTTGATCTCATCGGCGATGACGATATCGTAGCGGCCCGACCGCAGGGCCGCCGCAAGGGCATCGAGTCCCCGGCGGGCGCAGGCCAGATCCCCGGAGGACGGGGTGCCGCGGACGAATCCGCCCTGGCCGTACTGTTCAACGGTGACATCCGGGAAACGTTCCCGCAGGAGCTTGATCTCGCTGGACTCGCCGCTCTTGATGAACTGACCCATGTAGACGCGGAGCCCGGCCCCGACGGCGCGCACCAGGAGTCCGAGTGCGGCCGTGGTCTTGCACTTTCCGTCACCCGTGTAAACCTGGACATAGCCCTTCATGAGGCCAGCCACGGCGGGGTTGAGGGAAGCAGCGCCTCGAATTCGCGGACCAGGGCGGCGGCGTAGCCGGCATCATAGCGTCCCTCGATGAAACGGCGGTAGGCTTCACGGTGGAAGCGTTCCCAGGAGCGCTCCTCCTGTCCCGGATTGATGGGGTAGAAATGGGCGCCGACAGCCCGGGCCGCATTCATGTCGCCCGGGGCATCCCCGACCATCAGGACGCGGTCGGCCGGGTAACGGCCGGCCGTGGCCAGGGTCAGGTGCTCCGCCTTGGTACCGAGTTCCTGCCCGGCAA
>JBAXRC010000317.1:0-3517 GCA_037131415.1 bacterium
CAGTCTTCATATATTTTCTTATAAAGGGTTCATCCATCCACCCTTCCTGGTGGGTACTGCTTCTCCCCCTGTTGATTCTTCATTGCGCGTGCATTGGACTGGGTGCCGGCCTGTGGTTATCCGCCATGACCATTAAATACCGGGATATTTCCTTTGCCCTGCCCTTCCTCACTCAGCTCTGGATGTTTGCGTCACCTGTGATCCTCCCTTCCAGCTCCTTCGCGAACTGGAAATGGCTCATCGCCATCAATCCCATGGCCGGCGTCATTGAGTTATTCCGTTTCGCCTTTCTTGGAGCAGGCTCACCGGACCGGGTCATCCTGATCTGCAGTTTCCTGGTCGGGCTGCTCCTGCTGGGAAGCGGATTACTTGTCTTTAACCGCGCCCAGCGCACTTTTGTGGATACCATTTAAACATGAGTGAACCAGCCATTTCCGTGAGGGGACTGTCCAAGCGCTACAGTCTCGGCGCGATCACCCGCTACACGCTCGCCGACGAGATAACCTACTTGATCCACAAGATCAGGGGCCGGAACGCTGCAGACCACATGGGCCAGTTTCACGACAAAGCGCCTTCCGCTCGCCCCCCGGGGGAGAAAACCAATGAATTCTGGGCCGTGAAGGACGTCTCATTCGATGTCAATCCGGGTGAAATTCTCGGAGTGATTGGCGGCAACGGCGCCGGCAAGTCAACCCTGTTGAAAATCCTCAGCCTCATCACCGAACCGACGGAAGGCGAGGCGATAATCAACGGGCGGGTAGGCTCCCTGCTGGAAGTGGGTACAGGATTCCACCCCGATTTGACAGGACGCGAAAACATCTACCTGAGCGGCACCATCCTCGGCATGAAGAAAGCCGAAATCACAAAGAAATTCGACGAAATCGTGGCCTTCTCGGAAGTGGAGCAATTTCTCGACACGCCCGTCAAACGCTACTCCTCAGGGATGTTCGTCCGGCTTGGCTTTGCCGTGGCCGCCCACCTGGACCCCGAAATCCTCGTGGTGGACGAGGTGCTCGCCGTGGGAGATGCCGCATTCCAGAAGAAATGCCTGGGAAAAATGGGGGATGTGGCCCGCGATGGACGCACCATCCTGTTCGTAAGCCACAATATGGCCGCCGTCGAGAATCTCTGCTCGCATGCGCTCTGGCTTGACCACGGACGCGTCAAAATGCATGGCGAAACCGCGCCGGTCGTGGAGCAGTACCTCAACACCTCCCAGGCGATGGCGGAAAGCGTGTCACTCCGGGACCGGACCGACCGGCGGGGATCCGGCCGCGCCCGGATCGTCAACTTCTTCGTCACGAACGAAAAGAACAGCCGCCAAGCCGTTCTGCGCCCCGGCTACACGTACCGGTTCCACCTTGAGTGTGAATTGAATATCCCCGCCCCCACCCTTCAGAACGTGTTCGCGGCCATTGCCCTGGCGGATCACCGTAACGAAACGGTCTGGCTCGTCAGCTCCGCCTTCACCCATGAAACCAAGACCCTGGGCCTAGGCACCACCGAACTGGTTTGTACCGTTCCCGACTTCAATGTGGCCGAAGGAACCTACAAAGCCACCCTCTACCTGGCTTACGGCGGCAGCGAGCAACTCGACCTGATCAGCAATGCCGCTGAAATTTCCGTGGAAGGCGGCGACTTCTTCGGGACCGGATCCAAGGGGTCCCCCGCCCATTGTAAAACCCTGACCCGGGCCTCCTGGAACACCCCTTCATCATGACCCCGAAACTCTCCATCATCATTCCGTGCTTCAACCGGAAACAGTACCTCGAGGATTCCATCCTGAGCGTCCTCGACCAGCAGTATCCCAACCTCGAGCTGATCATCGTCGACGGGGGCAGTACCGATGGATCCGTGGACATCATCCGGAAATATGAAAAGCACATGGCCTTCTGGTGCAGTGAGCGGGACCGGGGACAATATGACGCCCTCCAGAAGGGATTCGCCCGCTCCACCGGCGACATCATGGCCTGGATCAACTCCGATGACCTCTACTGTCCGTGGGCCTTCAAGGTTGTCGCCGAGGTATTCACGACCTTTCCCCAGGTCTCCTGGCTGACCAGCCTGTTCCCGGTCATCTGGAATACCCAGGGCGTGCCGGTCAATATCACCCCCAGGCCCGGGTACGCCAAGGCCTTCTTCAAGAAGGGGTACTACATGATGGACCCGCGCCATTTCCGCCGTTATTTCATCCAGCAGGAATCCACCTTCTGGCGCCGCAGCCTCTGGGACGCCGCCGGCGGAAATATTGATCCGGCCTATCAAGTGGCCGGGGATTTCTCATTGTGGGCACGGTTTTTCCAGCACGCCGACCTGACCGGAATCGAGACTCCATTGGGCGGGTTCAGAAGACACGGAGCCCAGCTCTCCGCCGAACAGCGCCAAACCTATATCGACCAATCAGAGGAAATCCTCAAATCCATTGGCGGTCGGCACTGCAGCCCCCTTGACGCCTGGATCCGCCGGACAAACCTTGCCAAACACTGGCCCCTGGCCGTTCTCCCTTCCCTTGGCTTCACCCAGCCGGCACAGAACATCCGCTGGAATCAACATGAAAAGGAATGGCAGCTAAGGACCGAATATATCACCTGACAGCAGGCCGCCCCATGAAACTGTCGATCATCACGATAAACTTGAATCATGCCGCCGGACTTGACCAGACTCTCAGGAGCGTCCTGGAACAGGGCTATCGCGACTTCGAACTGATCGTCATCGACGGAGCCAGCACCGACGGAAGCGCCGAGGTGATCCGGCGCCATTCCGCCCGGATCAACCACCTGGTTTCAGAACCCGACTCGGGTATCTACAACGCCATGAACAAGGGACTCAGGCTCGCCACGGGCGAGTTCGTCCACTTCCTGAACAGCGGCGACAGGCTCCTGTCGCCGGATGTTCTCGCCGCCATCTTTTCCGGCAGGCAATACGATGCGGACCTGATGTATGGCGATCTCATCCGCCCCGGCTCCACCACGCCAACTTATGAGCAGATTCAACCGGACACGCTCACCCTGGATAGGTTCTTCGGCCTCGGCATCTGCCACCAGACCATCTTCTACCGGCGAACCCTCTTCGCCCTCCTCGGTGAATACGACGAAAGTTACTCGCTACTGGCAGACTGGGATTTCAACCTCAAGGTCCTCCTGGCAAATCGCCCCACCTGCCACCTGCCCTTCCCGGTGGTGTTCTATGAGGGGGGCGGCCTCAGCGCCACACAAACCGAGCCGCTCAAACGGGAAAAGGACGCCATGTTCCGGAAACGTCTGCCGCTTGCCATCTACGAGGATTACCGGCGATTTCAGGAGCTCAAAGCGGAAGCCACCCGTCTGCGGGAATGCGAGAACTGGATCCACCAGATCCAAAAACGGAATCTCTTCAAGAATTTGGCCATGGTCACCCTCTGGGCCTGGAGAAGGCTGACGCGCACATGAAAATCCTCTACGCCTTCAACCAGGACCTGAATCCCTACGTGAACGTCATCGTCACGGGACTGGCCCGCGCCAACTGCCCGGTGGAGACC
>JBAXRC010000318.1:0-3514 GCA_037131415.1 bacterium
CTCCGAAAAAAATAAAACCGATAGCCCGTTAGGACTAACGGAGTTTGACTAAGTTCGTCATGCCTGTCATCGACAGACACAACCAGAACAGTTGCTTAACAAATCACACCACTTCCGAATCGAAGTTTGTGTTCTTGCAGGTTATTCTGTTTTCAAAGATCAAGACACAAAAAGCTCCACTCCCCGGTCGCTCTTTCTTTCGTCCAAGCCGACCAGGAATCGGCTGCTCTCGTGTCAACATTTCAGAGACTCTTGTCTCGATTGCTGGGAAAGTTATAGGTGATACCCTCCCCGAAGTCAATCAACTCAAACTGAAATTTTAAAGTTTTTAATTGAAACCACGAAAACCTCAGCAAAATCAAGGCTATCGGCGCTCAATATGGCCATCCAGGAACACAACATTTCCCTTCCCAGTATGCCAAGTAGCCACGTTGTTGGTCACAAACCCGACATTGTACGGACTCGAGCCCGCATTCCGGTCATCTCCGAACAATATGGTGTTAGGCGAACCACTCATCCCAACAAACCCCTGGCCCGAAGCATTTACAAACATTGAATAACTTCGTGAAATATCGTAGGTTTTCGCGGCGACTTTATGGGAGGGACACACATAGATGTCCAAACTTTTCACATATCCCCACAGAACCCCATTCGAAATGCAGGATTGTCCCGCATCACCACGCCAGTCATAGGCGCCCGCAGTTGGGGCAGTGGGCAAAGGGCTCTTCCACCCCACCCAACCCGTCACCAACACATAGCGCCCTGGATCTCCCGACCAATAATTGGTCGCCTGAGGAACGGTCCCGTAATTGACCACGGCCAGCTGCAGTTGACGCAGATTCGATGCGCATTTTACAACACGCCCCGATTCCCTGACCTTGCTGAGGACAGGATAGAGCATCGCCCCCAATACCCCGATAATGGCAATCACCAGTAGCATTTCAATCAATGTAAACGCAGCTCTTGAGCGTGTTTTCATAGGGCGGATCCTTTTAACTTATTTCCTGAATTTACTCTGTCACCCTTGTTTTATCAACATGTTTGAGGGCGAATCTCTGAGTTTTGTGCTATTCGTTTCCAAGGTGGACCGAGACCTCCCCACCCGCAGCACTACGCCCAGCGTTGTGGGCGGGCACGGTCTGGTCAATTCATGCTCATCCTGTGCGCCTAACGCCGCCCGGAGGTCGGCGTCCACCTTGAGCCCATTCAGCTAAAGATCGCAAATGCGCCGCTCCCTAGCGACCTAGCGACCGATGCGACATCTTGGCATTGACAAATCGCCCGGTTCGGGAGTATCTTAATGCTTGAAGAATTATTAACTCAAAGCTCTGAGGGGGCACTATGAAAAACGGTTCTATGGCGTTCGTGTTAGCTTTGTGGGCGGTAGCCTCTACAAGCATGGCTCAATATTCCGTACCGCATCAGGATTCTTATGAAGGATATGCCGTGGGATCCAACCTGGTCGGATCGGTATGGCAGGGCAACACCAACTCGGCACTCGCCACGGTAACCAATGGCACCCCCACCGTGCCTTCAGTGGGTTATCCCATCACAAACGCCGATCACTTCAAAGTCATGGCGTTCAGCGAGGGTCCTATTACCAATGAATTTGACGGCTCAACCGCTGGCCTAACCGTAGTGGCTTTGGATACTATGGTTCAACCGATTTTCGCGGAAGGCCCTGCAGGCGACCAGTTGGTGTCGATTACTAATTCGCAAGTATCGCTGTATATGTGGACAAATGGATTTTTGAACGTTTTTCATGGCATCCAGAATTATGCATCTCCTTCGGATCCCAATGATGGCTGGGCTTGGACAACCCTTACGAACACAACGGCCATCACCCCCGGGTCATGGTTCCGCCTAAGTATCGTCATGAACTACGATTCTGTTGTTAATGGACCCGTTTCAATGTTCAAAGTAGCAATAAACGGCACATTCATAAATAGCCCGGATGCTTATTCATTGCCGGATATCTCTTCATCGAAAAATGGCCCTTGGTTTGTGAGTCCCAAGTGGACTGCCGATCTCCGCATGCACCGCATCATCCTCTCGGGCTCCGGCAAGTTGGATGACCTGGTCGTAGCGACAAACGAAACGACCTTCACGACACAATCTCAGCAATACGCCACCAACGGCGTTCCGATCGACTGGATGTCTGTCACCTATAGTATTTCAACCAATTCGACGAACACGACTTGGGATCTCGTGGCCCTTGACGATCCGGATCACGATGGCGCACCCACCTGGGCCGAGTACATCGCCGGAACCGATCCAACCAACCCGTCGTCGAAGCTGATTATCGTGAGCTCGACCATCAGCAATGGCTTCCCGGTCCTCAAGTGGATCGGCTCGGCCAACGCAAGGAGCCCCTACATCATCCAGTGTTCCTCGAACCTCGGGACGATGAGCATCGCCGCCGTGTGGACAAACACTCCCGTCAGCAAGACGCAGACCGATGGCACCAATGAAGTCACGCTCCCGAATCCCGGCTTCAGTCCGGCCTTCCTGCGGGTGACCGTGACGAACTAAGGATGGTCCGGAAGGACGAAAAAGAGCCGCCGAATTTTCGGCGGCTCTTTTTTTAGGCTCTTCCGGGATTTCCGTGTGATTTTTTACTGGTCTTTGGTGAATAATAGCATGTCATCAGTCTTGTCATCTTCTCCCTCGCCCCTTGGGGGAGAGGGTCGGAGTGAGGGGTTTCCGGCGATCTGGCGTAAATAGAAGAGGGTTTGCTCCCATGTCGCAACCAGTCACCGGAAACCCCTCACCCTAGCCCTCTCCCCCAAGGGGCGAGGGAATAGAACAAGCCCATCGCAGATCGCTTAATGGAAAATCCCGCACTAAACCCAGAAGGACCTTTTTTTAGTTCTTCCGAGATTTACCCACATCCCAGATGAAGGCCAGTAAATGCGCCTCGACCAGGTCATGTATTACGCTAGTAGATCCCCCGCGATTGGTTCTAATTCAGAATTCTGACTCCCACTCATTCTTCACACTATTTTAACACTTCACGCCCTGATCCCGCTTGCTCACAAGTGCCTTTGCGGGTATTATTTAAATGTAAGTGAGGGGGCGAAAAACCATTATTATACCCCTATACAAAGGCTCATAATGGACTAGCAGTTCATTTTGACAAAAGAGGTCAAGAGAGATGAATATGAAAACCGTTTTGGGACAATGGGTTCTGCTTTTTGCCTCGGCATGGCTCTACGCCCAAAACTCCTTTGCTGGAATTCAAACTTCTGAAAACTTTGACACCAACTGGCCGGGTGCACCGTGGGGCGGAACATCATACTCCAACATGGTTAATCCCGTCAGCGGCTGGTCAATCAACAGCAACAGCATCACCGCTTCAGCGACAGCGGCGCACACACTGCCTAATTCGTGCGCCCTGGGCAGACAAATGAGTGGCAATGCCTGGGTGCAATCCCCTGCACTAACCAACGGCATAGGAGCCTTTATATTCTTCGTCAAGGGAGCCAACTCCTCTACAAATATTCTCTCAGTGGAA
>JBAXRC010000319.1:0-3512 GCA_037131415.1 bacterium
GCCTTGCCCTGGAAGCCTGCGGCCTCTATCTGGATTATTCCAAGAACCGGATCACCGATGACACCCTGAAGGCCTTGATTGACCTGGCCCGCGCCTGCCGCGTCCAGGAATCCGCCCAGGACATGTTCGCCGGCAAAATCATCAACGAAACCGAAAAACGCGCCGTCCTGCATATCGCGCTGCGGAACCGTTCCAACACCCCCATCCTGGTGGGGCGCAAGGATGTGATGCCCGATATCAACGCCGTCCTCGACAAGATGGCCGTCTTCGCCCGCAAGGTTCGCGCCGGGGAATGGCTGGGACATACCGGCAAGCCCGTCAGGAACATCGTCAATATCGGCATCGGCGGTTCCGATCTGGGCCCCGTCATGGCCTATGAGGCGCTCAAGCCCTATACCGAGCGCCGCCTGACCGTCCGGTTCGTGTCCAATGTGGACGCCACCCACTTCGCCGAGTGCACCCGCGACCTGGATCCGGCGGAAACGCTGTTCATTGTCGCCTCCAAGACCTTCACCACCCAGGAAACGATGACCAATGCCGAGAGCGCCCGGACCTGGTGCCTCGCGGCGCTCAAGGATCCGTCGGCCGTGGCCCGCCACTTCGTGGCCGTCTCCACCGCCGCCACCGAAGTGTCCAAGTTCGGCATTGATACCGCCAACATGTTTGGCTTCTGGGACTGGGTCGGCGGCCGCTACTCGCTCTGCTCCGCCATCGGGCTCCCGGTGATGCTCGCCATCGGTCCGGAGAATTTCACGAAAATGCTGGACGGGTATCACGCCATGGACCGGCATTTCATCGAGGCGCCACTCGAGCAGAACATGCCGGTGCTCCTGGCCCTGCTCGGCGTCTGGTACAACAACTTCTTCGGCGCCGAAACCCACGCCATCCTCCCCTACGACCAGTATCTCGCCCGCTTCGCCGCCTATTTCCAGCAGGCGGACATGGAGAGCAACGGCAAGGGAACGGACAAGCAGGGCAAGCCTGTCCAGTGGCAGACCGGCCCGGTCATCTGGGGCGAACCCGGCACCAACGGCCAGCACGCCTTCTACCAGCTCATCCACCAGGGAACCAAGCTGATCCCCTGCGACTTCATCGGGTTCAGCAAAAGCCAGAACCCGATCGGGGACCACCATGACAAGTTCATGGCCAACTACTTCGCCCAGACCGGGGCGCTCGCCTTCGGCAAGACCGAGGCGGAAGTGGTCGCCGAGGGAACGCCCGCGAAACTCGTCCCCTTCAAGGTGTTCGAGGGCAACCGGCCCACCAACAGCCTCCTGGCCGAACGGCTGACCCCCGCCATCCTGGGCTCGTTGATCGCCCTCTACGAACACAAGATCTTCGTCCAGGGCGTCATCTGGAACGTCTTCTCCTTCGACCAGTGGGGCGTCCAGCTCGGCAAGGTGCTGGCCAACAAGATCCTGCCGGAATTGCAGGATCCGAACGCCACCCCGGCGCATGATTCGTCGACGAATGAACTGATCAGGAGATATAAGACAGGGAAATAGGAGAGAGTGTTCAGTATTCGGTATTCAGTGTTCAGAAAGAAACACATGGATCCCCGATGCTGACCACAATATTCTGAATACTGACCTCTGAATACTATGAATTCAATCCTCCTCATCGGCAGCGACGGCCAGGTCGGATACGAACTGGAACGTGCCCTGGCGCCTCTGGGACCGGTCACGGCGGTCTGCTATCCGGCTGTGGATTTCGGTTCTCCGGATTCCATCGTCCGGGTGGTGCGCGAGGCCAGGCCGTGCCTGATTGTCAATGCGGCGGCTTACACGGCGGTGGATAAGGCGGAGACCGACACCGCCCAATGCTGGAAACTCAACGCCGCCGCGCCCGCTATCCTCGCGGAGGAAGCCAGGGTGCTGGGCGCGGGGCTGGTTCACTATTCAACCGACTTTGTCTTCGACGGCACGAAGCACACGCCCTACACCGAGGAGGACCTCCCCAACCCGCTCGGCGTCTACGGCCAGACCAAACTTGACGGGGATCTGGCCATCCAGGAATCCGGTGTTCCCCACCTGATTTTCCGGCTGGCCTGGGTTTACGGGATGCGCGGCAAAAACTTCCTGCTGACCCTCCGCCGCCTGGCTGGCGAAGGCAAGCCGCTGCGGATCGTCAGCGACCAGATGGGATGCCCCACCTGGAGCCGGAGTATTGCCCGGGCAACGGCGGCGGCGCTGACAAAAACCCGGAGGGAGGACGGCTCATTTGATCTGGGTGCGGTCAGCGGGCTTTATCACTGCGTCTGTTCCGGCGAGACGTCCTGGTGCGAATTTGCCCGGGCGTTCATCCCCTCCGACGTCCCTGTGACGCCCATCACCACGGCGGACTACCCCACCCCGGCCCGGCGTCCCGCCTATTCAGCCCTCTCCTGCGCGAAGCTTCAAAAGACCTTCGGCATCACCCTGCCATCCTGGAACGAGGCGCTCACGCAGTGCCTGCAGTCATCGTAGCGCGGCATCAGGCGAGCGGGCAAGCCAGCCGCTCACTCCACGATCCGCGTCCCCTGGGAATCCACCGTCGTCACCCAGCTCTTGGAGGCAATTCCGAGCGAGTTGAAGGTCAGCACCATCTGCTTCTCAATCACGCGGGCTTTCTTCAGACTATCGGTAATGGCAAACATCGTCGGCCCGGATCCGGAAATGGCGACCCCGTCGGCCCCCGCCTTCAGCGCGCTCCGCTTCACCTTGTCATATCCCGGGATCAACTTGGACCGCACCGGCTCGATGACCACATCATTCAGGCTGCGGGCAAACAGGGAATAATCGTTCTTGGCAAACGCGGCCGTAATGAGGGCGGTATTGGCCATATTGGCAATAAACGCCTCCATGGACACGTGCTTCGGGAGGATCATGCGCGCCTCACGGGTCAGCACCACGACATTCGGAGTGACCAGCACGATCTTCAGGCTGCGGATGGAGCCAATGCGCGTGACATCCAGGGGAACGCAGCACCGGGTCAGGGTGGCTCCCCCGAGCAGGGCAGGCGCCGTGTTATCCGCGAAAAAACCGCCTGAGACCGTTGCCTCGGCCTCCGTCGCCGCCAGGATCAACTGCTCGGGACTCAGCTGCCCCCCGTAAAGCACATTGGCCGCAAAGGCGCCTGCGGCCGCTGACGCGGCGCTGGAGCCCAGCCCCGAGCCGATGGGCAAGCCCTTGCGCAGCACGATCTCAATGCCACCCTTGATGTTCAGGTATTTGAAGACGTTGACAGCCGCCAGCGCCGCCGTGTTCTTTTTCGGATGGGATGAAAGCGGAACCGGAGAGTGAACAACAACCCGGACCTCCCCTGCCGCCAGCCTCCTCGCCTCCACGATGTCCCCAAGATTGCGCACCGCCAATCCCAAAACGTCGAATCCCGGCCCGATGTTGCCAATGGTCGCGGGAGAAAAAACTTTGACTGCTTTCATGGAAAGCATACTCCCAAACCCGAAACACATCCGCAATCCGAAACGACTCCCTCACGGGCGCCTCTCCGATTCAAGGCCCCGGGTCGGAACC
>JBAXRC010000320.1:0-3498 GCA_037131415.1 bacterium
GTGCTGCGACCAAGCCCGCCGTCCCTCCTGACGTCCAGCATCCCCGCGCCAACCGTTGTGCCCCCCGCATAGGTATTGGTGGCATTCAGCACAAGCGTTCCGGGCGCGGTCTTCGTTAGCGAATAAGCCCCGCTGATCGGCCCGTTCAGTGTCACGGCACCAACCGTCGTGTTGTTCCCACCCACCTGGAGTGTCAGGTCGCCGGTCAATTCCGGATAGGCGCCATTAATGGTGATCGTATCGGTGACCTGATCATCATTGTTGAATAACATACTCCCGGCCACCGGGAAGTGCGCGTTGGCCGTGGACAGGGTCATCGCGCCCGGATAATCGTCATGAGTCCGGGTGCAGAGGACGGAACCTGGGGCAAACGTCATCGAATTGGGCACCGACCGGGACATATGATCGGTGAACACCAGATACGCGCCCATGTTGACGACAATCACATCGGATTCGGCCACCTGGAAGGAATTTCCGGTGGTATCATTTCGCAGGAATGTCCGGCCTGAATATACCGTCAGCTTGCCGAGGGTGTTCTGGGCGCCGGGCCGGACGACGATATCCCCTCCCTTGAGTGTCAGTCCGTTTGAAACCGTCCCGCCAGCGACAAAACTGTCCAATCCGTACTGGGCACCATAATCTTCATGCCCGATCTCCACGGGGCTCACAATCGTTCCGCCCCCCGCACCCAACACGACATTTCGCAAAAGCCAGTTCTGGTCGCTCCCATAAAGCGCGCCGCCCGTAACTTCCAGAGAACCACCGGCAAAAGTCAGTTTGCAACTCACGGAAAGGGCACCCAACTGATGAAACGAGCGATTATCCTTGCTGACTGACAGTGTACCACCCCCAATGGTGGTGCCGATCGTGTAGGCGTTGTTTCCCGTGAGGGTCAGTTTGGCATCCCCGCGCTTGTACAGCACGCAAGCGCCACTGATGACACCCGTGGCCTTGATATCGCCGCTGGCGGTGTCAACATGGCATGTACTGGCGGAGGAGGTGAATGCCAGCGAGAGGGTCTGGAGAGTAGCGCTGTTATTGAGAATGTCACCAGCCAGGGTGAATGAGTTACCCCCCAACATGAATGCGCCTGAGTTGTTGCTGAAGGTGATACTACTGAACGTGGCCCCGGAGAAATTGTTGGTGTTAATCGTCCGGATGGCCCCGCCAAAAACAAGTGCATCCCCGCTTGCAGGGGCCGTCCCCCCCCAATTGGCGGCGGTTTTCCAATAATTATCCCCGCCGCCACCTGTCCAGATGCGGGTATCCGCAAGCGCCGCATTCCCCCCGGGTAACCCCGTCGCAAAGGCCACTGAGACTGCCATCAGAAGAGATGAAAAATCGCTTTTCGGCACTCCGGGCAAACGCCCGCTTGAACCGGTTTGAAACAGCGTCTTCATGAAAGGAAGGTGGCAAAACAAAGCCGGAAACGCAAGCGCGAGGGCGAATCACCCAACGAGGCACACCCACGTTCCATGCCCTGCTCCCTGGCGCCTGACGCCGCCCGGTGATCAGACGCCTGAAAAACTTGACGGTTATGAAATAAACTTGCTGTTCATAAAGGGGAGGTTGATAATCGGACTGAAAGCAGGAGGCGCGTTAAACTATGCATCCTCAAGGCGGCAATGTGAACAGGCGGAATTTCATCCGACACCCGGTCACGATCTCGGTACAGTGCCGGAAGAAAGGGCATATCGAGGTCAATACCAATGAACTAAGGGACATTAGCTTTGGAGGAATGTTGTTTATGTCCTCTGAATGCTATAGCCCTGGTGATTTGGTTGAAATGAAGTTTCCTGTCCTGATCCTCCGGAGCCGGATCACCGGGGAGATTATCTGGTCGTCCCCTAACGGACGGAAGCCCGCCACGCAGTTTTCAAACGGAATGAAGTTTCTCAATGAGCAGATCCTTTTCATGGCCCGCATGATCGAGCAACTGTGTTGCATCGAGAAGTATCGCGAAGCTCAGGTCCGGGAACACCATCGCTCCCTGTCAGGCGATGATGCCGCCCGGGAATGGATCGGGATGTGCGCCTCCCGATTTCCCGGCCTTTAGGCAGATCCAGCAGGTCATCTCCGACATTACCGCGCCTATACGAATCGAGTTCCTGCCGGGCATCAGCTCCGCTAGTTCAGCTCCCGAATGATCATGGGTTGACGGCCATTAAAGTCATCATAGAGGGCATGCGCCGGAACGACAACCTTGTCTGCGTCTTTCGACACCGAAACCGCGACAATGCGGATCTTGTCATTCACCGGTAGCGTCACACTGGTGGCACCAACGGGCCGGTTGACGGCATAGGTGAAGAGATAGCTATAGGCATAAATGTCATCCTTGCCGTCCTTCAGGTGCCGGTGTGAACAGAACCAGGCCACCGGATCACGCTTGATGAAGCTGCAATCCAGGCGCTCCAATGTCCAGCCCCCCTTGAACCGGCGAGTATCCCACTGGCCAATGTATCCACCCCAGCTCTGGATCGTGAGCGGCACGGCCTGTCCGCCGATCGTGAACACGCCATTCGTATCGCCTTCCGCAGCCGCCGCCAGGAAATAGACCCGGTTCCAATCGCCCTTCGGCAATTCAATGTTCTGCCCGCGGCACACGACCGCATTTGACTGAGTCCCCTCGCGCGGACCGACCTTGAAGGCAATCCCCTCGGAGACAACCGTGTCGGAAATCATCTCGGCCGGGAACGACCGCCCTTCGGAATCAAAAGATCCATCCCCTGTCTTGCCATTCATGCTGAAGATGTCACTGTCATAAGACAATGAAACCGGCACGGAAGCTACCGGCGCAAGTGCTGCGGGTGCTTTCAGGGTTAACGCCAGGGATCGAATCTGGTAAGGCGTGAAGTCCAGCGCCAGCTTGTTTCTCGAAACCGCCACGGCACCCAGAAGGGTTTCCACACCATTGACTTCAACCGCGGACTTGATTCCGGCGGCCGCGCTGATTCCAACGCCCTTGACCGCCTCCCCGCGCAATTCCTGGAGTCGCACAATCACCGCACCGCTGTCCTCAGCCAGCTTGACCGCCTGCACTGCCACATGATCACTGGTGGACTGGATCAGGCTGAACGATTTACCCAGTTTCCCCTTGTGCTTGGCGGCCTGGAAAACCGGCATGGGCTGCCCCAGACGCATGGCCGTCCAGTCCGTCGCCACGGTCTTCCAGGTACCGGCATGCCCGGCAAGCCCATAGACAAACTCGTTTCGGCCCCAATCCTGCACGGCTTCATAATGATACCCAGCGCGGGTGCCGGGCGTATAGAGCAGGGTAAGGCGCAGGACATTATCCGCAGGCTTGTCCGATCCGTACTTGCAGTCGGTAAGGATCGAAACACCGTAGGATCCATTGGAGTCCGTCAGGTCCATCCACTGGTGGGAGGGCACTTCATACTTACGCTCATTGTTATTGCCACGCTCGATCTTGCCGAGCTCCCAGTTGTAGGTGGCCAGGGGATTGGACACCGTCAGGGGGAATTCCGCCCGGAGTGCACG
>JBAXRC010000321.1:0-3497 GCA_037131415.1 bacterium
GCAATACTCCTGCCAGTTCGACAGTCCATCCCCGTCAAAATCACTCGAAGCATCAGTTGCAACCGGATTCATGCCGAGGTATAGCTCCGTATCGAAATAGCGGCATTCCCAGCCGTCATCCATTCCATCGCCATCGGTATCCCAGTTGGCCGGGCTCAGGTAATCAAACCCGTAGCCATCCACGGCCAACCGGTATTCCTCCAGGTTGGTCAGGCCATCGCCATCGGGGTCGCTATCCCCCGTGTAAGCAAAGGGATCCGAGGCATATTGGAACCAGTGGTACTCCCACCACTGCGGGATGCCGTCCAGATCGTTGTCATCGACCAGGTTGATCCTGACCTTGCCGACGGAATTACTCCCGACAACCACGGCAACTCTTCCGTATGGCTCGCCATCATCAACCTCAGAGTTCTCATTTCCATCAATCCAGGCAATAACCGTATAGGTATCAGGAATCAGCGCGCCTCCGAGCGAGAATGCGTAAGGTCCAGGCAGAAACGGCAACGCCCCGTTCGTCACAGACGAGTTACCCAAAGCATTTCCACTGGAGTCCCAAATTCCGACCACCATTTGCCCCGCCCCATCCCCATTCCCGGGCGGCGCCGTAATATTCTCCCGCCACAAGGATCCGTTGTTGATCTGCCCCGAGATGATCTGGGCGGATGCGGAGAAAGCCCCCGCAAGGAGACTCCAGAGAACGACAAAACCGAAAACCCGGCTCCGTCTTTGTTCCTGCTTCATGTCAAACCTCCTCCGCGATACATTGGGAAAACGGTCAGGGCTGATTGATAACAACACTCGCCTTTGTCCCCACGCTGTCGGTAACCGTCACGGCATTGTCACCCGCGGCATCCCGGACATAGATCACGGTGGCCCCGGTGTCTCCATCCACAAAGCCGCCCTTGGATCCGGTTGCCACGGTCCATGTGTAAGGAGCCACCCCGCCGGTTGCATTCAGCACTGACATTGATCCCGTGCTGTCGAGACTGGTCGCCGAGGCGCTTACCGCCAAGTCCCCACCCGTCGAACCACCTGATGACCCGCTGATTTTGGCAATGGCGGCATTCCCGTTGCGATCATACGCGATCACATTATTATTGCCCACGGTCGTCGCCGTGTAGACCCCCTGTTCACCACTCCCTGAAATCGATCCGACGGAGTGATCGGACACATCCCAGGTATAGGGCGCTACCCCGCCACGAAACGCAAACACGGCACGGCCGCCCACGATGTTCACCACCGCCTCGGCAGGAGTAAGGGACACGATCGAGGAACCGCCGTCGCGGGGATCGTTCACCATGGGATGGTTGGCGAAATAATTATCGAGCTCGCTCTGGTCCCCTGTGCCGCTGTCACACCCCCCGGGAATAACGGACACAATCACCGACATCGCCAAGGCCCCGATCCAACGTTTTACCGTATTTTTGTTCATCGCAAGTTCCTCCCGACCGATTGCTACTACTCTGACCGGACATCCAGCTTCTGAAATGCCACCCCGGCGGGCCCGATGCCCGTCACCTTCCAACGATAAATGCGGCCCTCATAAGCGACGTTCACAACGTCACCCTCCTCCACCAGCCTGCCTGTGACCATGGCCAGATACTTGGATTTCCCGCTTTCCTTGTCACGTCCGATCAAGCTGATTCCCCGAATATCCAACTTGCGCATGGCCTCTTCCCATTGCGGAACATGCGGCGGCTCCGCAACCGAAACCCCTGACCCCGGAGTTCCTCCTGGAGTCTTCGGACCCACGGGCGCCTTCTTGACGACCTTCGGGACATAGCCAACGGGCCAGAACGGATCACGACGCTTGCTGACACCCTCACCCCCCTGACCCCCATCGGAAACTGACGAGAGAGGCGGGGCCTCCATCCCGGGGGGCGCAGGCAGATTCGGCACACTCTCCCCCGTGGGCGGAACAGGGAGGCCCGGAATTCCCGGGGGGAAAGCAGGGCCCTGCCCCAGGACAACCGGGCTGATGACAAGCCCCGACAACAAACAGACCAGGGGAAGGATCAACCGGATCATAGTCCCCCCTTTTTTCCACCTTCGGTGGCAGGCTCGATCGGCCACACCATCCTCGCGCTGAAACGCTGAAGTTCAAGGCTGTCCGACTGACCGGTGATGCTGAACTCACTCACGCTGAAAAAGGGATTCCGGTCCTCCATCTGCTTGAGAAAACGGGCGATGGCTTCGAAGGGACCTTCCCCGCCGACCTGAACGACAAAGGACATGAAAACCTGCGAACCAGCCTGCCCCTTTCGCGGAAGGCTTACCATCCCGACCTCACGCACATCCTCGGTTCGAACCCCGGCCTGCCGGGCTGTGGCCTCAATCTGCTCGGTCACCCCAACGAGATAGGATCCCAGGATCGGGCGCAGGACATTTTCCGCCCGGATCCGCTCCAGCTCGGTCATCATGTCGTCATATTCCCGCTGGATGGCAGGGGCATAGCCAAGTTCACGGTTCGCCTTTTTCAGTTTGTCGTCCAACTCGATCAGGGACGACTCCATTTTGCGCTGGGAATCCAGGAGCGGCAAAATGCCCCACAGGATTACAACCGCCAGGAGGACGACCCCCACGACCCCGATCAGGGCGAAGATCAGCATGCGTTCTTTTTTGTTTTCAGGCAGTTTCATTCCAGGGGCTTCGGTACATATTTACAGATGATTTCAAAAACACGGTCAGCCTTGTTCACAGGATCCTGCCGGAACGCACCGGGCGGAAGGGTCGCCGTCTCCACAACCCCCGCAAACGGAGGCACCTTGAGTGAATCCAGGAACTGGACCACGTTCACCTCCGCCCGTTCAGCCGCCGTTCTCCCGGTCATCCGCACCTCGAAAACGCGGGCGGAGATGTTATTGGAAAGGGACAGAACCGTCTGACTCATCCGTAATTCCATCAACTGAATCACGGAGGGTACAGCGGATTGAATATTCTGGAGCTGCGCCCCCCATGCCATGCGGGTATTGCGGAATACCTGGATTTCCTTGAGGACATCCCCCTGGCCCGCCAGATCGTTGCGGGTCTGGATGGCCGCCTTGTACTTGGAATCAAGCATCTTCAGCTCCGTTGTCTTGGCCTGGACCAGATTCTGTAGCGACCGATAAGAAGAATAGAACTTGAACGTGCCGAGGAGAATCATGACCACCAAGGCAACCACCGCCAGGTTGATGACCAGCTTCAGCGAAACAGGACTGGCGCTGCGCTGTTCCTCCTCATAAATGAGATTGATGTGCATAACTGGCTAGACTTTCAAAATTCCCAAGGCGACGCCGACCGCTCCCGCAAACCGGCTTTCCTGCCCCTTCACCTTGTCCGGAATGGCACCGGGCTGGATGACCAACCCGTCAAAGGGGTTCCAGAGTTCCGGCTTGTGCCCGGTCGCGGTCTCCATCTCCTGGGCCCACAACCGCAGGGACATCCCGCCCCCTCCGGCATAAAGCTTCTCGATGTGCACGGCCTCGCGTCGCTCCACAAAATCCCAGGAAATGATC
>JBAXRC010000322.1:0-3482 GCA_037131415.1 bacterium
CGGCACCGATTACCTGCGGATCACGTCGCTTTTCCATGTCTTTGCGGCGCTGTCCCTCATTCTGGGACGAGCGCTTCAGGGCGCCGGTGACACGGTGGCCCCGATGGTGACCACCATCATCGGGCTCTGGGGCGTGCAGATTCCGCTGGCGCTCTATCTGGCCCATCACGTCGATCCCGCCACCCACGGAATCTGGTGGTCGGTGTCCCTCACCCTGGTGGCCAATGGCCTCATGGTCGGAGCCTGGTTCCTGACGGGGCGGTGGAAGCGGAAGAAAGTATGAAGAGTGAACTCACCGCGGCCGTGTCGCCGTGGCCAGCACGTTTACGCTTTGCATGCCGGGAGGGTAAGGCTGAAGGGCTTCTTGATTGCTTTTTCAAGAGCACGATTTTCAAGACAGTTGGCCGGAGTGATATGCGAATTGCTCTTCAGGCAGAATTCACTGAAGAGCGCATACTCGCGCAGTTTCATTTTCGGCATCGGCACCTCAGCATCAGCAGAAACAATCGGAAATTTAAGCATTCTTCAGCGCTCCGATCTGTGTGCAAAGCCTGGCATAGATTTCGGCCGTGCCGAACCTCCGGCACAACTCATGAAGATCCGTGTCAACAGCGACGCGATTTTCGATGACTAACTTTACAATGTCCCAGAAATCCTTGGCTTCGCGCTTGGCCCCACCATTGGAGAGCGCAAAGAGTTTCATGCCTAATAGATCGTTCAATTGCGGAACCCGCACACGGTGGCCCTGGAAATAGTCTACTTCCCTTGAATTTGCCAGAAGCTTGGCCATGGTCTCCTGATCCACTTTGAGAAAGTCGACGCGCAGGGGGGATCCTGGACGACTGAAAAATAACACGTTCTCATGGGCGGAAATATTGGTGAATCCCGCATCCTGCATGACACGTCGTGCGGTGCCTTCATCCGGAGTCGCGATCATGAAGTCAATGTCCTGCGTGGCCCGGGAAACCCCATAATGGTTAACGGCGTGCCCGCCAATCATGATGGTCTTAACGCCCGCTTCAGGCAACCGGCGGGACACAACATCAAAAACGGCATCGGCATCAGAGTCCATGCCCCAAAGTATATACATTCACGGGCTTGAAACAAGCACCGCCTGGGGTTTGCCGTATAAGTGAATCGGTGCCGGTCAATGCCGCCTCCGGGCGCAAGTTCAGTTACATCAGGTGAAGTTTGAAGGATGAATGATGAGCTTTTCACATTGACCTCAAGAGCCAAAATTGACATCTGAAACGTTTCAGATGCAAAAAAGACGAATAAAAGGCGGGGCGCGGCTGCGCGATGTGGCGGCTGCGGCAGGGGTGTCGAACGCCACCGTTTCTGCAGTTGTCAATGGCCATGCGGAGCAGTACGGCATTTGCCCGGCGACCCAGGCAAAGGTTCAGGCGGCTGTTCGCCAGCTGGGGTACACTCCGAGTCTTGCCGCGTTGGACATGGTTGCCGGCCGGAATTCCCTGGTAGGGCTGGCGCTCTCTGCCGATTACCCCGGGGCGGGCCGTCTCATCAGCGCCCTGGAGCCGGCGCTTTCGCTGGCGTGCTACCGGCTCATCGTCACCTGTCTGCCTGCTGATCCGCAAGTTGCCTCGGCCCGGGTCACCGACTTGATGCGGTTTGGTATTGCCGGCCTGGTGATGTTCCCGGCACCAGCCATGCCGTTGCCTAGGCTGAACTGCCCCAGCGCCATGATAGCGCGGTGTCATGGTGGAGCGACGGGTTGACTGAAAGCGAGTTTGAAGCCTGCCATGTGTTCTTCATGGAGGCAAAAAATGCTTACCTCGAGCAACTGTTGGCCAAGGCTGTTTTGAGCATCTGAAACGTTTCAGATGGCCAATCCGGCCTATGTCAGCCAGAGCTTCATGGCGGGGACCACCTATGCGTGGGCGGCTTCAGTGTGAAATTCCAGACCCAGTGCACTCATTACCTTGAGTACCGTATCGAAGCCCGGACTGCGGTCGCCAGACAATGCCTTATACAGACTCTCGCGTGATAGGCCAGTATCTCTCGCCACCTGAGTCATGCCTTTGGCTCTGGCAATATCTCCGAGTGCCTTGGCAATGAACGCCGCATCACCATTAGCCTCTTCCATGCAGGCTTCAAGATAAGCGGCCATTTCGCGTGGTGTCCTGAGGTGTTCCGCTATGTCATAGCGACTGGTCTTCGTTTTGCTCATCATTCTTCTCCTAAAGGTTTCGTGCGAGCCGTAATGCTGTCTTAATGTCACGATCTTGAGTGCGCTTGTCTCCACCCGCCAGGAGGATGACAACATCGCGGCCCTGTCTCACAAAGTAGACTCTATAGCCAGGGCCATAATCGATTCTCAGTTCACAAACTCCCGCGCCGACAGGTTTGCCATCACCAGCGTTTCCCGTAGCAAGGCGCTCTATTCTTGCTTGAACGCGAGCTCTTGCTCGACTATCGCGCAATTTATCCAGCCACCGCGCGAACACCTCGGTCTTCAGTACTTCAACTCTGCCAATAATAGTAGCCATAAGGATACACTCCGTCAACTCTCGGCTATGTCTCATTCGGTCACAAATCATTCTTGTCCGTCTTCTGCTTTATTATCCCTTTCCCATATCAGAGGGCGGAGGGAGTGGATAGAGACGTATGTCCCTGAATTTTTCAATCTAAAGCGTTTTAGATCGTCATTTTGGGCTTGGTGTGCCTTCCGATTTCCATAACGAATGATTTAGGTTAAGGGGTGGGCAAGAGCGGGGATTTGAGAGGAGCGTTTTTATAGCGAGACGGCGTGGTCGAGAACTCGGGACGTTTGAGATCCTGACCATCCTTGGCTGTTTTGACCATCTGAAACGTTTCAGATGGCGGAGGAGCCGGCCGGATTTACTTCAGCCAGAGGCTCATGATGAGGCGCTGGGTCCAGTAGGCGAGGATGGCGGTGACGGGGATGGTGAGGACCCAGGCCCAGACAATGCGGCCGACGACACCCCATTTGACGGCGCTCATGCGCTTGATGGTGCCGACGCCCATGATGGAGGTGGAGATGACATGGGTCGTGGACAGCGGGATGCCCCAGTGGGTGGCCACCTGAATGACGGCCGCCGCCGTGGTCTGGGCCGCAAACCCGTGGATGGGTTGCATTCGCACGATCTTGTGGCCCATCGTCCGGATGATCCGCCACCCGCCACCCGCGGTGCCCGCTGCCATGGTCAGGGCGCAGGTCACCTTGACCCAGAGCGCCACCGTGAATTCCGGTGTGTTCAGGAATTGCAGCCAGGAGGGAAGCTGCTTGAAGGTGCCGTCCTGGGTTGCCGTGAACAGGATCAGGGCGATGATTCCCATGGTCTTCTGGGCATCATTAGTCCCGTGGCTGAAGCCGATCCAGGCGGCGCTGGCCAATTGGGCCTTGGAGAAGATCTTGTTGATTAGCTGGGGGCGGAGCTTGTGTAGTAGGACAACCAGTAATCCCATTAGAAGCGCGCCGCCAATGAACCCGACCGCCGGTG
>JBAXRC010000323.1:0-3474 GCA_037131415.1 bacterium
ATACAGGGCCCTCGCCTGCTGGAGCCTGGCCTGGACCACGCGCTCGTCGGCGGGGTAACGCGCCGCAAGTTGCTCATAGGCGCGGGCGCTGGCTTCGTAGTCCTTGGCGCGGAAATGGAAGTCGCCCAGTTGGAACCACGCCTCGGCGCCCACCCGCGGCGAGACGGCATTGGTGGCGGCCAACCGGTACAAGTCGGCGCACCGTGCCCCGCCCGCCTTGCGGTTCAAACCAGCCAGGGCAAGCGCGGAGTAGGAGACATAGGGTGTGCCGGGATAATTTTTGATCACGGCGTCATACGCCTCGGCGGCCTCGGCGGTTTTGCCCTGCTTCTCCAGGACGGCGCCCAGGGCATAGCGGCAGGCCGCCCCGAGTTCGGGCGGCGGCGTACCGGTGAGCATTGTCATCAGCAGCTGGACCTGTTCACTCCCCTGCCCGGCCTGTTCAAAGATCTCGGCGCGGCGCAACCCGGCCCGGTAGTGGAATTCGCCGTTCGGGTAGTCATCATAGGCGCGCCGGTAGGCCGCATCGGCCTCATTGGTCCGGCCCAGCGCCCGGTAGCTTTCCCCCATGCGGTAATACACCGGCTCGGCCTCGGCCTTTCTGTCCGGATTCCGATCCAGAAAGCCCTGGTATTCCTTCAGTGCCGTATCCCACATCCCCCGCGAATAAAGCCCATCCGCAAACTGAAGCTGCTCCGCAGGCTCGAGGGCGAGGGAGGGGAGAGAGGAGAGAAGACAGGAGACAGCAGTCAGAAGACAGAAGACAGGAGACGGAAAACAGGGAACATGCGATCCAATGAAATGATCAATATGCTTCATCTCTCTCCCAACTTCTGTCTTCTGACTACTGTCTTCTGACTACTGTCTTCTGACTTCTGACTTCTGACTTCCGACTACTTCTTCTCCACCAGCCCCGTGGCGAAGGAGACGTTCCAGATATCGGCCTGGCGGCAGAGGTCAAGGATCTTGATCACATGGCCGTAGTCGGTTTCCGTATCCGCCCGCAACAGCACGGGCTGGCCCGGGAACAGCTCGACCAGCCGCCGCAGCAGCGCGGAAAGCTCGGCATCGGCCAGGGCGCGGCCATTGACGACCGTCGTCCCGTTCTTCATCACATTCAGGATGATCTCGCCGGGAAGCCGCTGCTCGATCTGGGCGGTCGAGGCGGTGGGAAGCTTGACGTCCAGTTCCGCCTCCCACTGCGTAAAGATCTGGCTCATCATCGAGTAACAGAGCAGAACCAGGAGGAAATCGACCATCGGCGCGATCTGGAACGCGATGGGATTGGGTTGGTGCCGTCCCCGGAAGTTCATTTACCCCTCTTGCTCAACAGGATATTCATGACCTGGCCCGAGGACACCTCCAGCTCGGCGATGAGGCGCGCCGCGCGGTTCCGGAACCAGGCGTAGAACGCCATCGTCGGGATGCCCACGATCAGTCCGGCGGCCGTGGCCACCAGCGCCTCGCCCACGCCCGCCGCCAGCAGCATCGGCTTGGCCTTCGTCAGGTCAAGCGCCACCGCATTGAAGGCGTGGATCATGCCGAACACCGTTCCCAGCAGTCCCACCATCGGCGAGAGCACCGCCAGGTCGAACAGGTACTGGGTCTGCCCCTGGATAATCAGGGCCTGCCGGCCGCCCTCACCCTCGATCACATCCTTCAGCAGCCCGGGATCGGGCGAGGCGCCCGACCGCGCGTAGTCAATGGCCGCCACCGCCACCTCGGAGAAGGCGCAGGGCCGGTAGCCGCAGGCCGAACGGGCATCCGCCCAGTCGCCGGCCTCGAGCTTGTCCATCACGTCGTCGCGCAACTGCGCCGGCACCACCTGGTTGCGGCGCAGCACCACGAAGAAATAGATCACCAGCGCCAGCCCGACCACCGACATCAGGCCCAGCACGATCATCACCACACCGCCCTTGGACAACATCTCCATCAGCGTGACCTGCTGGGTCGCCAGCGGATCCTCCTTGGCCACTCCTTGAGCGAAGGCGGCAAAGGACATCGCCAGGACGGCCGGGACAGCAAGTAATACGGATTTCCAGATTTTATTCATGTGTTTCTCTCCTGATTCGCTCATTCAACCGGGTATTTGATCCCCATTAGTTTCGACACGGACCGGCAGTGCGCCGACCACTCCTCATTGCGCCATTCCTCGCCGGCACGGATCCGGTCGGCGTACCAGCCAAAATCCAGGCCTGCGGGCGCGCCCAGGTGCGTCTTCTTGCGCACCGCTTCCGCCGCATCCATCGTCTCCAGCTCGTTCAAATTCGCCTTGATGTAATGATAGGCATCCCGGAACGGCATGCCATCGGCCACCAGCTCAAGGGCGCGGTCTGTGGCAAAGACGCCCACGGTGAAGCCCTTGAGCAGGGCCGCGGCGTTGACCTTCATTCCGGCCATCATCTCGGCCATGCTGCGGAGGCACGCGCGGGTGGTGGCGAGCCCCTCCATGAACGGACCCTTGGTTTCCTGAAGGTCGCGGTTGTAGCCGCTGGGCAGGCTGCGGGCGATATCCATGACCGCCATCTCGCACGCCATCACCCGGGCCACCCGGGCCCGCACCAGTTCCACCACATCGGGATTGTTCTTCTGGGGCATGATGCTGCTGCCGGTGCCGTACTCGGCCGGAAGCGTGAAATACCCGAACTCCGGCATCGTGAAGAGCATCAGGTCCTGCGCCAGGCGCGAGAGCGAGAGCATCACCTGCGTCAGGGCCTGCAGGATCAACGCCTCGATCTTGCCCCGGGCATTGTTGGCATAAAGCACATTGTGAACCGGCCGGCTGAACCCGAGCAGGGTCGACGTCAGTTCCCGGTCAATCGGAAGCGGCACGCCATAGCTCGCCGCCGACCCGAGCGGGCACTGGTCGTTCAGCTCGTAGACCGCCATCAGCAGCGAAACATCATCCAGCAGGCTCTCGGCATGTGCCGAGGCCCAGAGCCCAACCGAGCTCGGCATGGCGGGCTGCATGTGGGTCCGCCCCACCATCGGGACCTCCACGTGCTGTTTCGCGAGCGTCACCAGCACCCTGGCCAGGGACAGCGCCTCGGAAACCGTTCCCATCAGCTCCTCGCGGGAAAACAACCGCAGATCCACCGCCACCTGGTCATTCCTGCTGCGGCCGGTATGGACCTTCTTGCCCAGGTCGCCAAGCTTGGCCGTGAGGATCCGCTCCACCGCCAGGTGCACGTCCTGGTCGTCCAGCGATATGGTGAACTGGCCCGCCGCCGCGCGCTTCATGATGGAGCCCAGTTCGCGAATCACCGCCTTGCGCTCGGTATCGGTAATCACCCTCGGGCGCACCGGCATGCGGGACAGCATGGTGACGTGGGCCGCCGTACCGATGCAGTCCGCCTTCACCAGCGCCAGGTCAAGCTGAAGATCGCTGCCCGCCGTAAAGTCCAGCACCGAGGAATCAATCAAGCCCACCGTGGTTTTACGAGTCTTTTTCATGTACCGTTCACGCTTCCCAAT
>JBAXRC010000324.1:0-3466 GCA_037131415.1 bacterium
ATTCGGGCTCGTCCGAGATCCAGCGCAATATCATATCCAAACTCGTGGGTTGCTAATGTCTAGCCCCTTGGTCCAGCACTACTTGGATGCCGCCTGCGGGACGGGAGCGTTACGCCGTACGGCTGTGGCAGATGACTGCGTTGCTATCAGTTATGAGGAACTCTCGGCGATTTCAAGCCGGCTGGCTCGCTGTCTGCGGGAAATGGGTGTGCGCCGAGGTGACCGTGTTGCGTTCTGCCTCGATCGGTCCGTTTGGCCCGTGGTTACGGCGTTGTCGGTTCTGAAGGCTGATGCCATTTACGTTCCCATTCACCACCGAACGCCGCCCGGGCGGATGGCGGTCACGCTGGAGGACTGTTCTCCCGTTGTTGTCGTGTGCAATGCGATAACGATCGCCGTTGTTCGGGCAGCGTTGGGTATGTGGAAGGGGGGTGCCCGTATCGTTGCGTTGGGCGTTTTTCGGGCCGACGGCGGTGAGGTGCCGCCCAGGACGGTTTTCCAGGAGGAGATTGATGCAACGGGCGATGCGTCGCTGTGTTATGAGAATAGTTCCAGCGATCTTGCCTATCTCCTCTACACCTCGGGAAGCACGGGCCGTCCGAAAGGCGTGATGATTACCCATCGGAATGTGCGGGACTATATTGACTGGGCGGCACGGGCTTTCCAGGTTGGCCCGGACGACCGCTTCCTGGGAACGGCGCCCTTTACGTTCGACATGTCCACGTTCGACATCTTCTGTCCCCTTAGAATGGGGTCCACGCTGTACGTGGCTCCGGAGGAGTCGCTCATGTTCCCTGCGAAGCTGATCGGGTTCATGGAGCAGAATGCGGTTACCGTTTGGAAGGGCGTGTCGTCGTTGCTGATGTATCTGGCACGGACGGGAGTCGTTGTCGCTGGCCGGGTTCCCAGTCTGCGCACGGTCATGTTCGGTGGCGAAGCATTGCCGACCAAATACTTGATTCACTGGATGCAGGCCTTTCCGGAAAAAACCTTCTACAATGTCTATGGGCCCACCGAGACCACAGGCGTGTCGGCCGCTTATCGAGTGTCGGATTTACCCTGCGATCCTGGCGAGTCAATCCCGATCGGGAAGGCTCGTGATAACACCGAGATGTTCGTTATCGAAGAAGACGGCCGCCCAGCGGCCGCTGGCCGGCCGGGGCAGATCTGCATTCGAGGTGCCGGGCTGAGCCCGGGGTATTGGAACGATGAGGAGTTGACCCGGCGGGCATTTCGCGAGATTGAAATTGGAGAGGGGCCGCCACAGCGCACCTACCTGACCGGTGATCGTGGCATGCTGCGGGCGGACGGGCATTGCGTTTATCTTGGCCGCACCGACCGGCAGGTGAAATGCATGGGCTACCGCGTTGAACTTGATGATATCGAACGTGTTCTTCTGTCGCTGGTCGGCGTGAGGGACGGTGCCGTTGTATTGAGGCCGTCGGATCGCTGCGATGTTCCTCAACTTGATGCCTTTGTGGAAATGGAGGGGGAGCGGAAGCCTCAGGATGTGCTTCGTGAACTGGGGGCCCGTCTTCCGCCTTACATGGTGCCGAAGCAATTAATCCCGGTGACACACATGCCGCGAACCGAGCGCGGCAAGATTGATCGGCAGAAGTTGGTGGACTGGGAAAACTGATCCGGGTTCAGCGTGTGGAGAGATCAACAATGTTGGACGTTGTTCATGTCGAGCGTTACTTGAGTGCGGCGCGCGAAGTGGGTCGGTCCTGCCGTCTCTTCGATGTGCATGCTCACCCCTTTGAATTCTTTTGCGATGAACTGCTGTACGAAGCCGATGCCAATCGCTCCGGGGTTTTCGGCGCCAGTCCGAAACAGTTGTACACTCCGCCTGTTGCTGCGCCGGTAGGTCTCAATCCAGTCGGGGAGATGGCGCAGGGACGGCGTGTCAGTCTGGCGTGGAGCAAGAAAATGGCACAACAGGCCTATCGCCATATAGGCCCCTCGGTATTCCTGGATCAAATGAAGTTGTGCGGCATCGATACCGTTTTGCTCCATCCGGTCGTGTCACCTGAAGCGGTCGGCGACGGCCATATGCGAAAATTGGCGGCGATGTACGGAACGTGCGAACGTCTGCCCCTCTCCTATTGCATCCCGAATGACATAAAGGATGAAGACATCAAGGCCACCTTGACGCGCATGGTGGCCGAATACGGAATCAAGGCGGTCAAGCTCCATCCCAACCGAACGGGCTTTTCGTTGGCCTCTCGTGAGGGCACGGCTCGTGTGGAATGTATTCTCGATGCGTGCGAGTGCCTGAAACTTCCGCTTCTCGTGCATGGCGGTCGGAGTGCCATGTTGGAGGAAACCGGTACAGCCGAGAATGCCATGATCGAAAAATGGGAGTGCGTTGACTGGGGAATCACCCGTCAGCCCGTCATTATCGCCCATTCAGGGGCCTATGACTGCCCCCTGCAGGACTTTGAGCCGAACGTCCTGCCATCGTTACAAAGGTTGCTTGCCCGTCACCCTCATATCATGGCTGACATTTCCGGTCTTGGATTCGACTACATGCAGGCCGTCTTTAGACAGGTCGATGGGGACAGGCTTCTTTTCGGATCGGATGCACTCTACGCGTCCATATGGAAACAAGTCGTTGTCGTGATGCATGCCTTCAGCGTCTTGGGGCAGGATGCCCAGCGCGGGCTTGCCAGGATTGCCGGCACCAATGCGGCGCGGGTGTTGTTCTGTCAAGAAAGGAGTCAGCCATGATTTACGATCTACTCGCGAAGGCATGTCAAGTTGTTGAAATTCTCAGGGAGAAAGACAGGCTTCGACGTGTGAGCCAATGCTTCTACTGGTGTGGCGAAATGGTTCCCGTCGAGCGGGACTTATCGTCCGTTTCCCCTGTCGATGCCCTGCTGCGAAAGCTGAATGCGGAGCTGATTCGGCTGTCGCCAGACAACTACAGGGATTACCATTTGACATACCCCATTCGGAGTCGAAGGTACAAAGCGCTTCGATATCTATCCAAGGGATATCATTCATTCACGCTTATCCGGGATAACGAAGTGTTGGGTGATGTCTGGCATGCACGGGTCGGCGCGACGAGGGCGGAGCTGACGCATCGTGATTTCAACGTTCTGGGCATTTCTCCAGGTGAGAAGGATGTATATCTTTTCGACATGTTCATTGATCCCAATCGCAGGGGCCAGTCGCTAGCCCTGCCTTTGCTGGGGGGCGCGCTATACGGGCTTGGACAGGCGGGTTGTGCGAAGGGGTATGGTTTTTTTAAGGCAGATAATATTCCCGCCCTCTGGGTGCATCGGATGCTGAAGTACAAGGAACTGCCTCGAGTCCGGATTGAACGCATACTCGGCGTCACGCGTGTGCTTGCTCGCAATCCGAAGACTTGAACGGTCAACAGGGAGAAGTTTAGGGAATAAAGCCAGATCACTGGCGTCCCATAGGAGACAAGCCGATCTTGATAACAGGCAACACGGGAAGT
>JBAXRC010000325.1:0-3461 GCA_037131415.1 bacterium
CCCAGAGCCAGCAGATAAAACACTCCCTGGAGAGCAAGAAGCAACTGAAACGCAGGCTGAGCCAGCACCATAAGATTGGAGATGAGCAAGCCTGCCAGCAATAGGGGGGAGCACAGTCGCAATAGTTTGTGCGAGACATACTCAAACCAAATCGGATTATGCCAGGGAAGCATCCATCTCGGATATATGCACATCAACTGTACAACGCCTGCGATCGTCCGGCGCTTCCTGACGGCCTCCCTCCCGGCGGTCTCCGCAGGCGCATCATAAACCTCCGCACCTGGCTCAAACACACACCGGGACCCCTGTTCAACAGCCTGCATCGGTATGGCCACATCATCAAGCAGGGTGCCGGCGGGAATAGGCCTGAACAGGTTTCGTCGTATGGCATACAACGCCCCCGTCGCCCCTGGCACGGAACGGAACCTCCCCTCGCACCGGCGGATGAACTTCTCATATAGCCAGTAAACACCAACGCCTTGCTGCACCACCCCAGGCACAGGCGGCTCTTTCCCTGATACAAAAACCAGTTCTCCTGACACCACCCCTACGGACTCATCTGTAAAATTGGCCAGCAATTGTCTTATCGCCTCCGGATGAATCACCTGTCGAGCATCCATCATCACCAGAATATCGGCGGACGCCATCGGCACCAGTTCACACAGCAACGCCGCCTTGCCTCGCCTCTCGGGAAAGGAAACAACACGAATCCGGGGAATTCTTCCCGATCCCCCACGCTTGTCACTGTCTTCAACCTTGTGTCGTGCAATCAACTCAAGTTGCTCGGACGTCGGGTCGCCTTCTATCGGTGGCCCGTCCAACCCGATTACAATCTCCCGGACTGCGTCCAGATCCCTGGATTGCAGGATGCTCTCCACCTTGCGATTCAATGCCAGGCCCTCATGATAGGCGGCAATGACCACTGAGCACTGCAAAGCCCCCCCCCCGCCACGCCTGACACCCGCCCGGGTACACATCCGTGCCAGCACCCATATTAAAACGGGATAACCCACATAAATATAGGTCAATCCTGCAATACAAATAACAACGGCAAGCACCATAGGACCCTCATCGACTTCCGTTCAAATAATCCCCAAAAGACCGTTGGGGTTTTGACAAACGTTCCTTCAGCTGGCCATCAACATATTGGCTGCGGACACCATCAGGGCTGTGGAAATGCATGCCGTCCACGAAGAAGGAAGCATCCAGAACGATCAGCTTGTCCAGATAATACCGCATCTCCGCAGTCAGACCAACAGAGGAGGCGTTCTCCATATACGCAGCACTTTTCCTGTCCACGGAGGCTTTGGCCACCGGACTGACAGGCACGGGGAGCAGGCAGAAGTCTATCCCGAATCGATCGCAAAGCGCTTTGATTTTCGGGAGATATTCAAGCGTGATGGGTGCAACGGGTCCTTGATCCTGCAACAAGGACGGCGCGAGATCAGGAGACCAGTTGCTGATTTTGACCGTTGGAATTTGCGAAAGATAAAAGAAGGGGACCTTCCTGATCTGGGCATTGACCAGTGGCGTAAATTCCCGACGGAACTTGGCAGTATAAAACGGCTTCAGAAAATAGTGATACGTGAACGTCTGGTTCAGGTTATTGCCGAGATTCCCGGGATGAATCAACAAAACCACGTGCTCAGGCACTTGATCGGCATTAACCTCCAGGAACTTTTTCAGAAGAAGATAATGACCAACGCAAGATATGGCCTGATTGCAGGCCAAGGAGTACGTTTCGCCGTTGAAATTACGGACGTCATAAAACTGATTGGCAATACTGTCGCCAAGAATCACCACCTTCGTTTTTTGCCGTTGTTCGCTTTTCTTCAGAGCCCAATATATCTCGCGTCCCGCAATCGTTTCTTGATACGCATCATTTTGCCAGTAATAGGCGGTTCTTGCGGCCACGGCAAGAAGAACCAGAACGGCTATTAGCGCACTCTTCAGGAAGAAGGCGCCGTATCCCGCACGGGAGTCCAGCAGAATTTGATCATGATGAGGCATTGGCGCGTTTATGAATCCTCAAAACTGAAAGTAAATGAACTGATTATAGTCAAAAACTCCGAAACATACGATTCCCATGACGAGTATGGTGTAAACAGTCCACCGGATCCAGGCAGGTCTTTCGGAGAGCATATGCCGGATTTTGCGGTGCCGCTGAATCGCATGCACTGATTCCATCATAATGATGGCAAGGATCGCAATCACAAGCTCGGAACGGCTCAAGCCCATGTGGAGCAGTTGCCATGCGCCTATTGGGCGCAGCCCTTCGGTTAATACAGGCATATGCGTCAGAATATACCAGGCATCATGAAAGTCCCTTGCACGAAAGAAAACCCAGGCAATGCAAACCAGCGAGAAGGTCAGAGTCACCTGCACCACTTTATGAACCCGGGGATGCTGGTCCAGGGTTATCAGGCTGCATATGTCACGCCGGATGCCGCGGGTCCAGATCGAACCCATCAGGTAGAGACCGTTCAATGCGCCCCAAATGATATAGGTCCAGTTGGCGCCGTGCCAGAAACCACTAATGACAAATGTTACAAATAAATTGAACTGCCACCGCCACGTCTTGGCGCGATTTCCACCAAGAGGGATGTAAAGATAATCCCGGAACCAGGTCGAAAGGGAAATATGCCAGCGCTTCCAGAATTCAGGGATGGACTTTGAGAAGTAAGGACGGTTGAAATTGTCCATGAGCCGAAAACCCATGACCTGCGCGGCACCGATTGCAATGTCTGAATACCCTGAGAAATCACAGTAAATCTGAAAGGCGAAAAACACGGTCGCCACAATCAACGGCAGCCCGAAGTAGTCCTGCGGATCTCCGTACACCTGGTTCACGGCAACCGAAAGACGGTCGGCAATCACCACCTTCTTGAATAAACCCCACGCCATCAGTTTCAAGCCATCGGTTACCCGCTGGTAGTCAAAATGGTGTTTTTCATAAAACTGATGGAGAAGATTCTGGGGACGCTCGATCGGGCCCGCCACAAGTTGCGGGTAAAACATGACATAGAGCGCGTATATGCCAAAGTGTCGTTCGGCCTTCTGATGCCCCCGGTAGACTTCGATCACATAGCTGACACTCTGAAATGTGTGAAAGGAGAGCCCGATCGGCAAGATGATATCCAGCGCGCCTATGGGATAATGCCAGCCGATAAAGCGTGACAGCGCCGCCAAATTGTCGTTGAAAAAATTGCAGTATTTGAAAACGCCCAGAACCAGGCAGGTCGACAGAATACTGATGACGAGGACGATCTTCTTGCCCCGGCCGGAAATTCCGGGGCGAACAATCCAAAGCGCGGCGACATAATCAATGACAATCGTAATTGCCAAAATCAGGATATACCGCGGAATAAATGACATATAGAAGATACAACTCGCCACCAGAAGCATTTGCCAGCGAAACCGGTGGGGCAACACAAAGTAGAGCAGGGTAACGAGGGGAAAGA
>JBAXRC010000326.1:0-3422 GCA_037131415.1 bacterium
GGGCGCCCGGGATGAGAAAGAACCATAGGGCCGCCCCTATCAGCATGACCGCATTCATCCGTCGCATCAGCGTGTCTGGAGATTTCATCGTGATCCATCCTTTCTGCCACTGTGTTCTTCACTGACACTGACCCATTCCGTGATCAAGGCGCATTCGAGGCCGAACGGCAGGTAGCCTGCAAAGCCTAGCAGCGGCATTTCAAAGAGGCGGAAACGATCCACAAAAGGGACCGTGTAGATCCATTTTTCCAGGCTGTAGAAATTCCACATCTCCCAAAAAAAGCCGCAGACCAGGGCGGAGAGCGCTGCCAGGAACAGAGGTTGCCAGTTCCCGTGGCCGGGGGCGTTAAGAAGCGTGGGGACCCCCTGCAGGACCCGGATGGAGGCGATGACCATTAATGGAGAAATCCAGAGCAAGGGGAAGAGGAACTCTGGACATAGACTGATACCCGCTAACCCCCCGGCGGCGAGTGTCAACCCCACCCAAGCGAGGCGGCGCGGATGCGCCACACCGCAAGGGCGCCAGTTGGCCAGACCGGAAGTCAGCCCGGGGAAGCTCGTCAGCCAGGCACGGGTGGCGACAAAAGCGGGCAGGACGGTCGCGAAGGGGAGCGTCGCCCTTAGCACATACTCCTCGGCGGTCAGGGGTCCGATTCCGATGTAATGCCAGTTTTGGACAAAGCGGTTGAGGTATTCAAAGAACCACCAGAAGCCGGCGCTGACCGGAAAAAGGGCGAGAAAAAAACCGGGTGACCGGGTCAGTGGCGAATGGCCCGTGCGCCGATAGGCCAGTGCGTTCATGACAATAATATAAGCCACCCACAAGGGGGTGAAGGTGTAGGGCTGGAAGGGCGCGAACCAGGGGAGTCGAGACCAGGCCAGAACCCATGCAACCGCACCGGAGAACAGGGCCAACCAGCCCCACCAGGGGAAATGGCCGATGATGGGTTTCTTAATCGTCGTCGGGCGGGAGGTTATGACCCGCCAGACAAAAGGACCCATCGCGGCGATGATAAAAATCGCCAAGCCGCAGAACGCCAGCCATGAAAAAGGCGAGTGAGAGACAAAGTCGGTTCGGGGTGGCATTTTCAAGTAAGGCGCACAGGAGCCGCCTGAAAGCCAAATCCCAAGGAGCGGCATCCCGAACAATAAGACGGCTCCACCGATCCATCCCGCGAGATATTTCATCAGGCTAACGCCTTTCTCCCTAAGGCTTGCAGAAGAGGGGTTTTCTGGCGATCTGTCGCCATGGCCTTCCTGGCTTTTTTCAACACGTCCGCCAGGGCGGACAAGTAGTCGTCGAACCGTTTCAAACCCTTGTCTGTAAGCGCCACGGTGGTTCGGGGTTTTACACCGACAAACATTTTACTGATGCGGATCACGCCGGCTTCCTCCAGCGCCTTGAGATGGCGGCTCAAGTTGCCATCGGTCAGCCCGCTCAAGGCCTTGAGTTCAGTAAAAGAGAGAGGGTCCCCCGCCCCACAGAGCGCCGACAGGATCGACATCCGGTTGGGTTCATGGAATAGACGTTCCAAAGTGCTCGTATCCGCTTCGCTGGCTTGTCTCATTTGTGTTTCCTCCTTCGCGATCTTTGCGCCCCTCTGTTCAAACCCTTATTCACTTCGCAGGATCCAACCGCCAACCATTTCACCGATAAAGAAGACAAGACCCATGGGCCAAGGGTTCAGGAATGTCATGCCGGGAGCCAGGAGACAAAAGATGCCGGCTATTTGATAAAACAGGCCTACCCCGATGATGCCACCCGGCAGAGAGTGGCGATACCCCATGTGGGCGAGGCCATAGAGGCACATCCACGTACCGAAAAGCAGATCATAGTGGTCCCGCAACACCAGCGCGAGGCTGAGCGCGGCCCCAATGGTGAGAGCCGGCACCACCTCCAGAGCGGGGCGAAGGGCGGTGAGGAGCGGCTCTAAGCCCCGTCGTTTGAAGAGCCACATCCCTAAGCCGACATAATTCAGGATGAGGGCGGCGGCGAGGACAACACTCCAACCCGTGAGTTGGAGCAGCGGTGCATGAAGGGCCTCCACACGGGAAAGCACAAGAGTGACGGCGAGAGCGACGCACCCACCCAGCATCCGCGCAATGCCGGAGTAGCCGCGGAAGCGCCGACGTTCGAGAATCAGGTCCCTCATCCGGTCAACTTGTCCGAGTGCGTCATGAATATGGTTGGCGATCATGGATCTTCCTTTCTTGAACTGGCCCCATGATGGCATGACGCAAATAACTTTGCAATACAAAGTTCTTGCAACTTTAAGTTTTTCCGCAGGAGACTCCGGGGACAGGCCTGTAGTACCCATGTGCTCGATTCCGCAATTTCCAAGAACCGCAAAATCGCTTGCTCAACCAGTTTAACATTGGTGTTCTTGAAAGGTTCGGCATCGCATGCCGAGGCCCGAAGCCCGGTGTATCGTTCCGCCAGCCGCACCGTAACCATCGACCAGGAGGGTCAGCCTCCGGCCAGCACCGCCTGACCCAGCGCGATGCAACCGTCGCCAGGCGGGGTCTGCCGGTGACACAGGACGGTCACGCCCTGCTGCTCCAGGTCACGGACGAGAAGGTCATTCAAAATCCGGTTCATAAATACCCCGCCACTCAATCCGACACGGCGTTCCGGCACCTTGGGCAGGGCTCCGTTGATCATCACCATGGCCGCCCGGGCAATGGCAACATGTACCGCCATCGCCCATTGGCACGGATCAACCTTCAGGAGGTCGCGCTCGGCCAGAACCCTGAACGCAGGCGCCCAGTCGATCGCAGGCACCCCGTTCCAGTCCGTCACGGTAAAAGGAAGCTCAGGAAGAGTTCCGCCAGTCCATTCGCGGGCGACCGCTTCCAGCCGGATCGCCGGCTGGCCTTCATAAGTCATATCCTGGGGCGCCCAACCCAGCACCGCTGAAAAGGAATCGAACAGCCGGCCCGCCGCATGGGTCAGCGGGGCATTAACCTTCCGGAGACCTTGCTGTTCCCACACACCAGCCTCCTCGCGGGTCACACCCAATCGCGCCAGCCGGTCGTCGGTCAGGGCAATCCCCGCCTGGATCCAGCGCCCCACCACCTGCCGCGCCGGATGCCGGACGGCCGCATCCCCGCCGGGCAGGGGAACGGGCAAAAAGGTAGCCAGACGCCGGACCCTGCCTCCACGAACGTCCAGGCATTCCGCACCCCAGAGGGTTCCGTCACCGCCCCACCCCGTGCCGTCCATGACCAGAACCAACCCCTCGCTCTCTCCATTTTCCGCCAGACAGGCAGCCGCATGGGCATGGTGATGCTGCACCTCGACCACCGGGATCCCCCATTCACCCGCCAGCTTTTCGCCCAGCCGCCTGGATTGCATGTCGGGATGGGCATCCACCGCCACCACCTCCGGCTGACAGCAGTTCTTCGTCGTCCGATAAGACAAG
>JBAXRC010000327.1:0-3410 GCA_037131415.1 bacterium
CCGCTGAGGGTGTCGTACTTGGCGCCGAAGGCCGGGCGGTTGAGCTCGATGGCGTGGGGCAGGCAGGCGGCGCAGACTGCGCCATGGGGCAGATGATAGAGTACTCCCAGGGGATGGGCGAGCCCATGCACAACGCCGAGCCGGGCAAAGGAGAGGGCGATTCCTCCGAGATAACTTCCCGTGAGGAGGGGGCTGGCGGAGGCGGAGCCGGGATCGTGATGGACGGCTTCAAGATGGGCGGTGACCAGATGAACCGCCTGGAGCGACAGGGTGTCGCTCAGCCAGGTCGCGTTCCGGCTGGTGAAGGCCTCGATGGCCTGGGTCAGGGCATCCATTCCCGATGCGGCGATCACGGCTTTCGGGCAGCCATTCAAAAGCCCGGGATCCAGAATCACGACGCGCGCCATCATGCCCGGCGAGCGGATCGATTTTTTGGCGCCGGTGGCCTCATGGGTCAGTACCGCATTGAGGGTGGCTTCAGCACCGGTTCCGGCGGTCGTGGGGACGGCTATCAGGGGGAGTCCCGGTTCATCCAGCGGCGCGCCATCATGGTAGTGGGCCGGAGGGTGCGGGGCGTTGACAAGCGCGGCCGCTGCCTTGGCGAGATCGATGATACTGCCTCCGCCGACAGCGGCGATCCATTCTGCCTGGTGGTGGCGGGCGGCCAGGATCAAGCCTGAAACCTCGTGAAGGGTGGGCTCGCCGCCCCGGTGGCGGATCACCCTGACCGCCATGTCCGCCGGCATGGCGGCCATGAGGGCATCCAGTCGTCCCTGTTGTTCCAGGGCTGCCCCGTGAAGGATGATACCCCTTGCGCCAAACCGGCGGCATTCCTGAAGCAATCCGGAGCTGGCACCGTGGCCGGACAGGGTTTTGGCTGGGATTGCCAGTGAATCTGGAAGGATGTTGAACATGGGGGACGTTCCCGGGTTATGGCGATTTCACGGTGATCTTGTAAAACTTCGCGGGCAGGAAGGTGGTGCGATCGGTGACGCTCATAAGGCCGCTCACCCCGGGCATGTTGCTGCTGCCCGACAGGGCGTTCCAGTTGTTGCCGGTGGTGAGGCTGGGGCTGTAGTAGATGGTGTAATGGCGGTTGGAAAGTCCCGGCCAACGGAGAATGAAGCCATTTGTCATTCCGGGGGTGTCGCTTGCAATGCCCATTTTAAAGGTGCTGGAGGCCAGGGCGGCATCGGTGCCCGCAATTTCCTCCTGGGCGTTGGACACGCCGTCGTGGTCCCAGTCGCCCGTGCCTTCAAGAGCCAGGAATGATACCTTGGCCGCCGGGCCGATCCAGCCGATCATGTCCCTGGCCCAGACATGGAAGGTGTTAGTCTGGTTTATGGCCAGGGTACCCAGGACACCTGACGCGGTTGTTTTCCAGATGCCGTTGGTGGTGCCTCCGCCATCCTGGAGGGATATGTAATACCCCTTGATTCCCGTTCCGCTATCAGTAAAGCCGCGCCAGGTTCCGCTGATCGAGGTGGCGTCGATGACATAATTTCCGAAGGCGCTGAGAGCGAGGGTGATGGTGGCGTCAGTCGCCGAGGGCGGCGTAATGTCAAGCCAGTAGGGGCCGGCCAGCGCAGGGGTGCTGATATTCCCGCAGGCATCCCTCGCCCTGACGCTCGCCCAGATATTACTGCCGTCGGAGGGCGGGGTTGTTGTCAGGATCGTGCTTGTTGTGGGAATGGCCGGGGTGGCGGGCGATGGATTCGTGTCGCAGGCAACGAGGTAGTTTTCGAGTCCGGTTCCCCGGGGTTCCGTGACACTGTTCCATTCGAACCGCATGGAGGGGTTTGTCGACCATCGTTCCGTCCAATGGGTGGGTGAAGTGAGTCCGGTCGGGGCCGGTGGAGATTCGTTGTCCACCATGAAGGGCTGGCTTGTCACCCAGTTGCCACGGAGGAGGCCATCCCAGGTCCGGGCGCGAAGCAGGGTGCTGGCGGAGAAGACAATGCCGCTGCCTGACTGGAGGGAATCCCATGTCACAAGAACGCAGTTTGTCAGCAGTCCCGTTGCGTCCCGGGTGATCAGGTTTGTGAGTGGCGGGGAGGTGGCGTTATTGAGCAGAGCCGTCCCCCAGGCGGATTGTACGGAGATCAGCCAGGGCTTGCTCCAGTCAGATCCCGGGCCGGTGCTCCATTCATATTCGATTTGGCAGGGGTCGCCCTCGGCATCGTTGACCCGGTTGCTGAAGGTGATCACGCCGGTTCCGTTTGTGGAGGTTTGTGCCGCGCTCAGCCAGGCCAGGGCGGGCGGGGATCGAACCAGCAGGTGCAGGGGGATGGCATGGAGAGGGGTTTCGGGATCGTTACCGGACAGCCAGAGGGCGGCACGCCTGTCGCCGGTCAGGATGCCGGTACTGTTCAAGGTTATGGCCTGTATGGCGGTAATCGTCTGCGCCGCGACCGAAAGGTTCGTGTCAGGCAGGGAAAGCCAGGGTTGCGGGGCGATGGCGGGGGTGACAACGATGTTATCCAGGTACCACCCTTCCTGTTCGGTATTGCCGTCGGAGCCGAAGTGGAACCGGATGATGGCGACGTTGTCGGAAAAGCCCGACAGATCGAAGGTGGCCCGGCTCCAGGCGCCGGTTCCGGCAAAGCAGGGGGTTTTATCCGTCCAGGGCGCGTCCCAGTAGCCCGTGATCAGGTTCGGGTATCCGCCAATCGGCGTGAGAGCCTGGAAACTGGCGCCGAGATTGGTCGAGATTTCAACAATGCCGCCATCCCAGCAACTGTTTGGCAACCAGCCAGCGCGCCAGAACTGGTCATTCAGTTCGCATCGGATCCAGTGGTCGAAGGAGAGCTGGGCGCCTTCGGCGACATAGAACGGCGTGGAGTTGAGCTTGGCGTGCATGCTGCTTCCGTAAATGCGGGAGGCGGGATTGCCGCAGTACCAGGCGTTGGATCCGGACAGATGGCGGTTGGTTGTGATTGTCCAAAGGTCATTATTGCCGCTGTGGCTCCAGCCTGCAACGCCGGACTCGACATCGTTGCTGAATCCGCCCCACAGAATGCTGAGTGAGGCGGTAAGGGGGCCCCATCCGGAATTAGTCACAACCAGCGCAAGGTTGGTGGTGGTTTCCGGGAGGATCAGGGTGTCGAAACGGGGGGGTGAAACCTGTGCGGTGGGGTAGCGGACGGTGAAGGTGTTCGGGCCATTGGTGGTACTGCCCTGGTCGTCGGAGGCCACGATCCAGTAGGTGAAGGTGTTGCTGTTGGTGCCAGGCGCGGGCAGGGTTGCGGTATAGCTGCCTGCGGCACCAGGGGTCATCGCGTTGGAGGTCGTGCTGCCTCCATTTCTGGTCCAGTAAAAAATAGCGGAGGCGATCCGGTAGTTGTCGGTGATGGTGGCGGTGACAAGGAAAGGCGCCGGAAGGGGCTGTGGGTCGGCGAGCGGGGTATGGA
>JBAXRC010000328.1:0-3402 GCA_037131415.1 bacterium
CTATGACGCCTGGCGCTTTTCGCAGGACTCGCCCCACCTTCAAACCCATTGGTGCCGGCATCTGGAAACGAACATTCCTCCCTTCAAGCGGCGCCCCTTCCCCGGCGAATCCTATCTGGGCACCGTGCCGCTCGCCCTGTGCCGGGCAGATGATGAACGGCGACAGCGGCTGGCCGGGCAGGGGGCAGAGGGCAGCGAAGAGGTGCAGTCCCCTCTTCTGGAGGGCGAGGCTTGCCGAGCCGTGGAGGGCAGAGGGCTGGCGGCGCAAATTGCCCATGGGATCCAGGTGGAGCGGCAGCGGCAGGCGTTTTTCTCACGGCAAACCCAGGAGGATCAGGAAACCCCCGCCGACCTCTCAAAGGAACCGGGACACGAGTTTTCAGGGGTTCTCGACACCGCCCTTTGGAGCAAAGTCAGACCAACCCCCGCCAACGGCATGATTGATTTCAGTCCCACCCAGCTCGAGCGACTCGTCGCCTGCCCCTACCAATACTACCTTCAGTACATCCTCAAGGTGGAGGCCATTGAGCCCAACGACCTCGAGCCCAGCAACATGGATTTCGGAACCGCGATCCACGCCATCCTGTTCGAGGGCTTCCGGATGCTTCAGGGCAACCGCCCGAACCCCGCCATTCCCGGGCTGGTCAAACTCGCCAAGATTCATCACCCTCTCTTCACTCCCGCCTGGGCCGTGCGCGACAAGCAGGGCCACTGGCACCTGCAAAAAACTGACGTCACCCCCTCCGAGGACGCCCTGCCGCTGGTGAATTTCCCTTCTGACACGAAGGCCCTGATCGCCTTCTTTGATGACCTGACCGCAGCCATGCTCGACTGGGCCACCAGCGGCAACGCCATCTGGATGCTGGGCGCGCCGGAGCAACTGAACGTCCAGCGCCGCCGGATCAGCCGGGCTGTCCGCAACCTTGTCCGGACCGCGCTTGACCCGGAAGCCCTTCCTGAAATTCCCGGATGCGAAGGGAGCCAGCGCTATCCCGCCCTGCTGGAATACACCTTCAATGACAAAGTCAGGGGGGCTGCCGCCTCGTTGGAACTCACCGACCCCGCCAATCCGGATCACCGGCTTCGCCTGCACGGAAAAATCGACCGGGTGGATTTTGTTTTCGGCGCCGACGGCCTGCTTCGCGCCGCCATTGTGGTCGACTACAAGGGCTCCACGAAAGACGATCTGAAAACAGCGAATCTTGCCGAGGGCATCAGCACCGCCGCCGACTGCCAGCTCCCCGCCTATGCCCTCGCCGCCGCAAGGGCTTTCAGCCCCTCTCAAATCTCAAATCTGAAATCTGAAATTCCGATCCTCATGCACTATCTCTCCTACACCCTCCCGCCGGATAAAATGGTCAAGCAGTGCCAGAAAAACTGGATTGGCCTCGACGGGAGCCCGGGGGAGCAAACCGACCTGGCCACCGCCTTTACCACCAGCGCCTTTTCCGCCCTGAACCGCTATGAGCGCGGAGACTTCGCCGTGGCCCCGCAGGCCTGCGAGCACTGCAAGCTGAACGCCTGCTGCCGCCATGCCGCCAGCCTGCTTTCAACGGATAGCCCTGAAGGCAAGGGGGACTCATGAGCACCTGCCGCAATATCCGTTTCATCGCCTCGGCCGGAACCGGGAAGACCCATCAGGTCGTCGCCCTATACCAGTCGCTTCTTTTCGGGCGCACGAACCCTGCGGACGACTCGACGCTTCCCGGCGTCAAGGCGGGAACCATTTTCGATGGCAAATCCCGCCTGCCCCCCGAGCGGATCCTCATGCTGACCTTTACCAAGAATGCCGCCGCCGAGATGCGGTCGCGCGTAACCGAGGCCATCGAGCATGAGCTGGCCGCGGGGAATCCCGAAACCGAAGCCTTCTGCTGGAGCCTGATGCGCCAGTTGTCCAGCGCCACCATCTCCACCATCCACTCCTTCGCCCAGCAAATCCTCGCGTCCAATACCCTGTTTCTCGGCCTCTCCCCCGCCCTGGCCATCCTGGAGGAAAACGAGGCTGAGGATCTTCGCACGGACTGTATCGAGAGCGCCCTGAAGGCCGCCCTGACCGGTACGGATGCCGGCTACACGGAAGACCTGGAATGCCTGTGCGACGGGCGGGGCATCCAGGGCATTGAGGAGGGAATCGCCAGGACACTTCGGCTTGGCGCCGCCTGGGGACTGAACCTTGAAAAGGCCGCGCCGCCCTCCCTCGTGGCAACACCGCAGGCGCCAAAACCTGCCGCCCTTCAAAAACTCCTCAAGCCCGTGGAACAGGCTGCCGGGGCAAGAACCGGGAAAACCCTGAAGACCATGGCCTCCGAACTCGCCACGACCCTGCGGCGTCTTGGCGCCGATCCTTCTGCCGGGGCGGTCGTGAAGGCCGCGACCGAACTTCGCAAGTTCACCACCAGCAGCTGGGGCACGGATGACGGCGTCAAACAACTGCGGAAAGAGGTTCAGGGAAAACTCGATGCCCTGATCGCCTACCCCGACCGTGTCAACGCCACGCGCCTGCTGATTTCCTTCCTTACCCTGGCGGGGAATTGCGCCCGCCATATCCAGGCGCGAAAACGCGCCCAGGGCGTCCTCGATTTCGATGATCTGTTGTTCAAGGCCCGCGATCTCATCGAGGCCAGGCCTGGTTGCGTGCCCGGGCTGGATGTCATCATCGTTGACGAGGCCCAGGATAACTCGCGCCTTCAAAACGATCTGATCCGGCTCGTCCAGTCCGTCTCCGGTGCCAGCATGGTCATGTGCGGCGACACCAAACAGACCATCTACGGATGGCGTGGGGCTGACGCCGAGGGGCTGACCCGGTTCGCCGAAACCCTACAGCTTGACGCCGTTCCCCTTCGCACCAGCTACCGGAGCCAGAAGGGGATCCTCGACTGGGTCAATGACATCTTTGCCGGCGTCATCCTCGGCGTGAACCGGTATGGTGAGAACGAAACCCTCGCCCCCTGCCCCGGCGCTCTGAAGCTGGAGGGGCCCTCCGCGGAACTCCTCCTCCCTGAATGGGAATGGGGGCCGAAGCCGGATGACCCGATCACGACGGGGAAGAAGCAGGAGCAAAAGCCACGCCTCACCCTGACGCCCAGGGAAATCCGTACCCTCGCCGCAGAGGCACCAACCGACAAGTCCCTGCAGGCCGCGGCAGAACTGACTGAGCAGGCGCTGGCGCTGGAGGCCCGGGCCGTGGCGCGCCGCATCCGGCTACTCACGATGCCGGGGACCGGCGCCCAGTGGCATCCGGCGCAGGTATGGGATTCCTCAAGGGGGGGCTGGATCAAGGCCCCGGCGCACCCGTACCGGTTCCGCGATATCCTGATCCTTCTCAGGGCCTCCTCGCGCCAGGAACTCTATGAACAGGCGCTTCAGGAAGAAGGCATCCCCTTCACCACGGATGGAAAGGGC
>JBAXRC010000329.1:0-3391 GCA_037131415.1 bacterium
AGGGTTATTGCGTTTAACGGCCTGCAACTAAAGGGCGAAATGGAAATGTTAAGGGCGTTTGCCTGACATGAATCCCACCTTTGGCATCAATCGTTCGACTGTCCCGATTTTGTCACTTCTATCCCGCGGAGCGGTAATACCCCTTCAATATGATGGATGAGCCGCCGGCGGCATATCTCAGAGCCCGGGTGCTTGTTTTTGGTTGTTTTGAGAGGCTAATGGTAGCTAGTATATAGGCTTAACCGCTGGCGGTAGTTTGTCGCCTGCGTATAAAATGATTGGAGCCTTCGATGGAACCTTTTGACCTTGAGCCATTTGTGGCATTCATGAAGAGTCGGGGACTGCCTCCGGAAAGAAATATTCCCTATTATGCCTCGTGGGTGCGCCGCTATTTGCAAACGGAAATGCCGGGCGTCATTGCCGACATCACTGACAAAATCCGCTTCTTCTGCGAACAGTTAACCCGCAAGGAGGGCGTGCAGGATTGGCAGATCGAACAGGCTCGCCGGGCGATTGAATTGTATGAGCGCGTGTTCCGCAAGGAGGGGCTCCAGAGCTCAGCCCCATCGCAACCGCTCACGGATGGCGAAACCGCCTGTGAACGTATGCGTGAATTAATCCGGGTCCGCCACTATTCATTGCGAACGGAACAGACCTATCTGGATTGGGTGCGCCGCTATCTTGCCTACGCCAAGGCGAATCAATTGGATTGGCAGACCGACGGTACCTGCCGGAGTTATATTTCGTATCTGGCAACCTCTCGCAATGTTGCCAGTTCCACCCAGAATCAGGCGTTCAACGCGTTATTGTTCCTACAACGGGAAGTGTTGAAGCGGGAGGTGGCGGACATCACTTCAGTCCGGGCAAAGCGCGGGACAAAACTGCCTTGCGTACTCAGCGTGGATGAGGTTCGGGCCGTACTAAAGGCGGCCCCTGAGTCCGCACGGCTTATGCTTGAATTGACTTACGGAGCCGGGTTGCGCGTTTCGGAGACGATCCGCCTGCGTATCAAGGATCTGGATTTCAATAACCACCTGGTGTTTGTCAGGGCCGGGAAAGGCGACAAGGACCGAAGCACGCTGCTGCCAAAGAGACTGGATGACCCGCTGAAGGCACAGATCGCACAGGTAAAGGCCATTCATGAACGGGACCTTGCTGCCGGGCATGGCGGGGTTTACCTGCCGTTTGCATTAGACCGGAAATATCCGAAGGCCGAAGTCGAGTTCGGGTGGCAATATCTGTTTCCGGCCGCAGACCTCTCAACAGATCCGCGCTCAGGAAAGTTCCGGCGGCATCATGTGATGGATGAGGTTCTCCAACGCGCCATGCGGACGGCCGTCCAGAAGGTGGGGATCGTCAAGCCAGCAACGGTCCACACCCTGCGGCATTCCTTTGCCACGAATATGCTTCTTAAGGGTGTCAATATCAGGGAGGTCCAGAAGTATCTAGGCCATCAAAGCGTGGAAACCACCATGATCTACACTCACGTCATCCGTGGTATGGATTCGACGGCAGAGAGTCCGCTGGATGAATTGTGAGGCGGAATGAAGAAGGGGACAGGAGTGCTCTCACCCAGACCCATTCTTCTGGAGGGCGAGGCTTGCCGAGCCGAAGTCAATAGGAGTGCATGACTATTGAACCCATTGTCTTGCAAGCCGATTGTTCGCTTTTCATGCTCGCCTGTTGACGCGGCTCGGCAAGCCTCGCCCTCCAGAAGAGGGGACGCGGCTCGGCAAGCTTAAACCGGGTTATGGAACAGGCTCGAGCGGTTCATTCTTTTCCGGCTCCGGCTGGCGGCAGGACGGCGACAACCAGCCGGTAGACGAACTATATTGAATCCTCTTCCCGTAGTCATTACACTGCCGTCATTTTTCAGGGATCAACAGATTATATCCGGGAGGGATTGCCATGAGTAAGGTCTTGATTATCGGGGCGGGTGGGGTCGGCGGGGTGGTTACGCACAAGTGCGCACAGATGAAGGATATCTTCACCGATATCTGTCTGGCCAGTCGCACGGAATCGAAGTGCAAGGCGATTGCCGGCCAGTTGAAGCGCAAGATCCAAACGGCGCAGGTGGATGCCGACAAGCCTCAGGAAGTGGTCCGCCTGATCAAGAAGTTCGATCCCGATGTCCTGATCAATGTCGCCCTGCCGTACCAGGATCTTTCCATCATGGAAGCCTGCCTGGCCACGGGCGTGGATTATCTCGATACCGCCAATTACGAGCCGCCCAACAAGGCAAAATTCGAGTACAAGTGGCAGTGGCGCCAGCACAAGGCGTTCCGCGACAGGGGGATCCTGGCCCTGCTCGGCTGCGGGTTCGATCCCGGCGTGTCGAACATCTTCTCCGCCTATGCCCAGAAGCACTACTTCGACACCATCGAGACGGTGGATATCCTGGACTGCAACGCCGGGTCACACGGCAAGGCCTTTGCCACCAACTTCAATCCCGAGATCAACATCCGCGAGATTACCGCGCGCGGCAAGTATTGGGAGAAAGGACAGTGGAAGGAGACCGATCCGTTGTCGGTCCATCAGACCTTCAACTTCCCCCAGATCGGCCCGAAGGAAATGTACCTGATGTACCACGAGGAGCTGGAATCGCTGGTGAAGAACATCAAGGGGCTCAAGCGGATCCGCTTCTGGATGACCTTTGGCGAGCAGTATCTCACGCACCTGCGGGTTCTGGAGAACGTGGGAATGACCCGGATTGACCCGGTGATGTACGAGGGTAAAGAAGTCGTGCCCCTGAAGTTCCTCAAGGCGCTCCTGCCCGAGCCCGCCTCGCTGGGCGCGAACTACAAGGGCAAGACGAACATCGGCTGCATCATCGAGGGCGTGAAGAACGGGAAGAAGCGCAAGATCTACATCTACAATGTCTGCGACCACGCCGAGTGCTGGAAGGAAGTGAAGGCCCAGGCCATCTCCTATACCACCGGCGTCCCGGCCGCCATCGGCGCGAAGATGATCGTGACGGGCGCCTGGTGCGATGCAGGGGTGCTCAATGTCGAGCAGTTCAACCCCGATCCCTTCATGGAAGAGCTGAACCTCCGCGGCCTGCCGTGGGTGGTGAAGGAATTGAAGAGTTCGGAATGTAGAGTGTAGATTTTAGATTTCAGAGCACTGGCGTCCCATAGGAGCCTGTTGAAAAACAAACCTGGCGCAAGGCGCCTGGAGGGCGAGGCTTGCCGAGCCGTGTCCACTGGCGAGCATAAAAAGTGAACGATCAACCTTAAAGACAAGGGGTTCGATCGTCATGCGATCATTGGGCCCGCGGCTCGGCAAGCCTCGCCCTCCAGCGGAAATAATCAGAGTGAGCACTTTTTCGACAGGCTGATAGGCAACGTAAAGGATGGGCGGCTTATGCCTTATTCTTCTGGAGGGCGAAGCT
>JBAXRC010000330.1:0-3391 GCA_037131415.1 bacterium
CCACAGTCCCCACGATCAACGTCACCGGGGTGTCAAAGCAGGACATCGTGTCGGTCGCCGTAACGGCCTCGCGCGACACCGTTCTGGTGGATGAGCCGTTCGACATCCGCCTCACCGTGAAAATCCGCCAGCTGCCGGGCGCCTATTCCGCTTATGACCCGCTTCTTCCCAATGACCCGCCCCATCTTGAGGCGGCTTTCCTGCTGAACCGGGAAATTGACGGCTTGAAGGGACCGAACTTCGAAACCCTGCTCAATTCCCGGCTGATCAGCCAGAACCAGCCCGGCTTTTCCATCAACACCTACACCTTGCCGGGAACTCTATTCAACCCCCAGGAAGCCCCTGCCCGTTTCAAACTGGACCGGCGCCCAGTCGGGGAGAACGGCACCGCCTGCTGGGAGTACAGCCTGACCCTTCCCTTCTCTCCCCTCACGGAAGGCCCGTATACATTCGGGCCTGTTCTTTTCAAGGGCAATGTCCCCGTCTCCGTTAATGAAGGGGGGCAGGCCCAGACCACTCCGGTTTTTGCCGTCGGCGCTGCCGCCACGGTCAGAGTTATTTCCCCGCCAGAGCAGGGCCGCCCGGATTCCTATATCGGCGCGCTGGGCAGCAACCTGGTGGTGGAGGCGTCGCTCGACGCCCAGACCTGCAATGTCGGCGATCCTCTCCAATTGACGCTCACGCTCACCGGCGCCGTCCAGATGCGCAACATCACTCCGCCCAAACTCAGCCTGAATACCAATCTCCTGAACCAGTTCGAGATCTACGATGATTCCGTCCAGGCCACACGGCAGGAGGGCCGGATGCAGTACGCCTATACCCTGCGCCCGCGCCGCCCCGGCTCCTTCGAACTCCCCTCCCTCGACGTGTCCTTCTATGATGTCGGCACCCGCCAGTACCGGACCGTCGCCACGGCCCCGATCCCGCTCAAGGTGCGGCAATCCTCGGAAATCACAGCCGCGCAGGTCATCGGCGCCTCGACCAACAAGACCCTGATCCTCCACCACCGGGACGAGGCGGCCATGCTGCCCGCCGGTATCCGCATGGATCCGTCCGCCAGCGAACCGGCGTCCCTGACCGGCTCCACCGGGCGGCTCCTGGCCATCGCCCTGACCGGCCCGGCGATCTTCCTCATCACCCTGCTCATGGTTTTGGCGGGACGTCATCTGCCCGCCTTTAAAAAGCGCCGGCAGCAGCGGAACGCCCTGACCTGCGCACAACGTCAATTCAAGTCCCTCCCCAACACCCCCGACACCGCCTGTGCCGTGATGCGCCGGTATCTCGCCGACCGGCTCGATGCACGCACTGATTCCATGACCCCTGAAGAGGCAAGGATCCTGCTGGTCGCACAGGGAATTCCAGCCGGTCTGGCGGACCGGTTCGCCTCCCTGATGCAACAGCACTTCAATGCCGCCTTTTCATCCGCACCTTCAGAGGTCGACACCGCCATCCTGGCCGCCACCCTGTCGGAGATCGAGCAGCACTTGAAAGCCGCTCCTTCCCACCCTCCCGCAAAACCGCTTCTTGCGATCCTGCTGGTTCTTGCCGGGGCGGTTTCACTCCCTGCGGCGACGCCCGAGGAGCGGGGATTTGTCTGGGAGCAGGTGGTGGCCGAACTGCGGACGGCGCAATCCCCCGCCGAGTTCCTGGCCGCGTCGGGAACCTGCCAGAAACTGGTGGATCTGGGCGTCCGGAATTCCGCCCTGTTCTATAACCAGGGGACGGCCCTCCTGCTGGCCGGAAAACCGGCGGATGCCATCGCCGTCCTGCTGCGCGCCGAGCGGTATGGCGGCAGCACCCCGGATGTGCGCCGGAATCTCGCCATTGCCCAGGCGAAGCAGGATGGTCTGAAGGCCCCGGAAGTCTCCTGGCTGCGCCTCATTCTGTTCTGGCATTACAGGCCGGACTGCGCCACCCGCGCCACCCTTGCCGCCATCGCCTTCAGCGGACTCTGGCTCGCCGGCGTACTCCGGCTGCTCGGATCAAGACGAACCGGCAAGGCCCTGATGACGGTATCCGCCCTGCTGCTGATTATTTTTGCCTCAAGCGTACTGACAACCATCCAGCAGGAAAGCCGGATCCAGAAGCCGGCGGCACTAGTGAAGAGTTTTGATTGAAGCGTTCGCCTCAAACCGGGAAGGTTCACCGCCCGCTTCGCTCGAGGCACAGAGACGCTGAGAAGAAAAGATGCAGAATTCCCGCAACCCGCTCTTGAAGAATACCCCGAGACTCCAGTTGTCCTCCGGACCAACGAATCCTTATTCTCCTCACCGCGAGGGGTTTCGCGAATTTCACGGGGCAGGTACTCCGGCCACGCGAAATTCGTGAAACATTCTCTTCTCTGCGCCTCCGCGCCTCGAGCGAAGCGGGTGGTTATCTTTATTTCGCGTTTCCGCTTGTGTCCCGCTGAGCTCTTGCCTACATTCCTTTTTTTCTTTGGGGCGCCATGTTTCAACAAAAAACAACATCAGAGGGAACCAACCCGCCGGTTGTCTTCTACAACCTGTCGGACCTGCTGGGTTGCCCCATCCGTTACGAAAATGACCCCCGTCCCTTTGCGCACCTCTATGACATTGGGGGCTCCACCCTGACCCCCTACCCGCTCTCCAACTCCCTGGAAGTGAGCCCGCGCAAAGGCGGCGAACGTTGCTTCATCCCCTGGAGTTCGGTCATCGTCTTCACCCGCCGGGAAATCGTCATCCGGAAATCATCCGAGCTCGCGCCGGCGTCCGACTTCTGGGCACGGCGGGATGTTCTGGACGACCAGGTGGTTGACGTGTCCGGTGCCCAGGTGCTGCGGGTCAATGATGTCAACCTGATCTACTCCGACAACAACCTCATCTTCGGCCATGTCGAAGTCGGGTTGAGGGGCATCCTGCGGCGACTCCGGTTTGAACGGCCTGCCGCCTTCCTGATGCAGTGGCTGTTCGACTACACCATCAAGGACAGCTTCGTTACCTGGAAACACCTCCAGATACTCTCTCCCGGCGGCATCCCGGGCGGGGTCCGCGTCAACAATCTCACGGAGCGGCTGGCCGACATCCATCCCGCGGAACTGGCCGACATCCTCGAGGAACTGGGCGTCAAGGATCGGCAGGTTCTTTTCAATTCCCTGCCGGTCGAGACTGCGGCGGAGGCCCTGGAAGAGGTCACCCCGGAATTCCAGCGCACACTGGTCTCGCACGGGGAGCCCGGTCGCGTGGCCGATATTCTCGAGGAAATGCCCCCCGATGAAGCCGCGGAGGTCCTGCGGGACCTGGGTCCCGATGCCCAGGGCTTCATCAACCAGATGGAGAATACGGCCGCTGCCGAGGTCCAGACGCTCTTGTCCCATCGCGAGGAAAGCGCAGGCGGCGTCGGTCTCGCCCTCCTCGTAACAGAGATGGGCGCG
>JBAXRC010000331.1:0-3386 GCA_037131415.1 bacterium
ATCGGACACCGTACCCCTTTCAAACCCTTCCTGTCGCGCTGGCTGAACGCGATCATGCTGAAAAAGCGGAATTGACAAACAGGCCGGAAACCGACTCAATACCCCCCTTTTCACCGGAGGAGAGGCTTTTATGACGACCAGCGAACAGGCGATCGGAAGCAGGGGATGGGTTTCATACCGTCCCGAGATCAAGGTAATGGACGTGACAATCCGCGACGGCGGCTTGATGAACGACCACAAGTTCGACATCGAACTGGTCAAGAAAGTCTACCAGACCTGCTGCGAAGCCGGCGTGGACTACATGGAGCTGGGCTACAAGGGCTCGAAGAAGATCTTTTCCTCCACCGAGAACGGACTCTGGAAATTCTGCGATGAGGACGTCCTGCGGAAGGTCGTTGGCGACAAGAAAAGTGACGTTAAAATCTCCGTCATGGCGGATGCCGACCGGACCGACTACAAGACCGACATCCTGCCGCGCGAGAAGAGCGTCATCGATATGATCCGCGTGGCGACCTACATCCACCAGATCCCCACCGCCATGGACATGATCAAGGATGCCCGCCAGAAGGGCTATGAAACCTGTGTAAACCTGATGGCTATCTCCACCGTCCCCGAATCCGAACTGGACGGCGCCCTGGAAGCCCTGTGCCACTCGGAAGTGGATGTCCTCTACCTGGTGGACAGCTTCGGCACGCTCTACAGCGAGCAGATCAGGGCATTGATGCACAAGTTCCAGAAGTTCGCCAAGCCCACCGGCAAGCAGATCGGCATCCACACCCACAACAACTGCCAGCTCGCCTACGGCAACACCATCGAGGCCATCATCTGCGGCGCCAACTACCTGGACGCCAGCCTGGCTGGCCTGGGCCGGGGTGCCGGCAACTGCCAGATGGAACTGCTGCTGGGCTTCCTCCACAACCCGAAATACCGCCTGCGTCCCCTGCTGCAGTGCATCCAGGACAACATCGAGCCGTTCCGCAAGGAGTTCTTCTGGGGCTACAGCATTCCCTACATGATCAGCGGCATCCTGAACCGCCATCCCCGCGAGGCGATGGAATTCATGGAGAGCGGCGACTGCAGCGGGATCGTCAAGTTCTACGACCAGATGACGTCCGAAGGGTGACGGAGCCCATGCTCGAGCCCAATCATGAGCACTACATGCAGCTGGCGTTGCGTGAGGCACAGCTTTCCGCAGACGCCGGCGAGGTCCCGGTCGGCGCGGTCATCGTCAGGAACGGCGCCATCATCGCCAAGGCCCACAACCAGACGGAACTGCTGAAAGACCCCACGGCCCATGCCGAGATGATCGCCATCACCCAGGCCGCCGCGGCCGTCGGCGACTGGCGGCTTACGGAAACAATCCTCTACGTCACCAAGGAGCCCTGCCCCATGTGTGCCGGAGCCATCGTGCTGGCCCGCATTCCTCTCGTGGTGTTCGGGGTAGCGGACCCCAAGCGGGGGGGCGCCGTCTCGGTGTTCAACATCCTGAATCACCCGCAACTCAACCATCGCCCGGAAGTCATCCAGGGAGTTCTAAAGGGGCCCTGCCTCGCAATGCTTCAAGCGTTTTTCAGGGAAAAGCGGAAAAAAGAACCTTTTGACACTGCGAATGAAGAATCCACGTCTACTCAGTTTTAGCCTGGTCATCTTAATGGCGGTGCCCCTCTTGGTCGCCATTCGCCACTACAAGCGAACCCATCACCCCGAAGACCAGTGGTCGACCAGCATCTATGTTGGCGACTCACCTTTCAATCTGCATCCCCTACCAGGCGTCACCCATCCACTGCTGTCAAAGGATAACATCGCCCCGGAACAAGTCATTGATGTGGGAGATTCCTTCCTGGCTCGAAAAGACGACCTCTGGTACCTGTTTGTCGAGGTCGTCGGCGCCGTCGACCACCATGGTTGCATCGGTTACGCGGTCAGCACCAACTTAACCCAATGGACATGGAGGGGGATTGTCCTGCGGGAACCGTTCCACTTGTCCTATCCCTATGTTTTCGAATGGGATCATGAGTGGTTCATGATTCCAGAAAGCCGGCAGGCAGGCGACATCAGGCTCTACAAGGCCCAGGCATTCCCCGCGAAATGGACCTTGGTTGCCTCCTTGATCAAGGGGGAATACCGGGACTCATCCATCATCCGCCATGACAATAAATGGTGGATCTTCACAAGTGGATACCAAGGAAAACTTTATCTCTATTACGCCGACACCCTGACAGGCCCGTGGACCGCGCATCCGGGAAATCCCGTACGGCAGGATTGGCATACCACGCGGGGCGGCGGAAGGATCATCGATTACCAAGGCCGACTCTACCGGTTTGTCCAGGATGGCATCCCGGGATATGGATGCCAGACCTTCGCCATGGAAATCACAGCCCTGACGCCTGGCACATTCTCTGAACGCATGGTGGGGACAAACGCGATCCTGAAGGCATCAGGAACGGGCTGGAACGCCATAGGCATGCACACCATCGACCCGCATCAAATCTCCGGAACCAACTGGGTCGCCGCCGTCGACGGCCTCCGCGTGTACGTCCCGTCTGACTCACGGGAAGTCCACCAGCCCTAGACTTTCTTAGGAGATGAAGCGGTCCCCGCTGCAAGCCCCATAAGAACGGCATAGACAAACATGATTTCGGTATCCCCGAAGTTGTATTCCACCACGCCGTTGAGCAACAAGCCCAACAGCAACAGAAGTATCACCCAGGCCACCGCGCGCTCCCCGCCGATACCGGTTCGCACCCGGGTCACGCCATCCATCAGGGCTTTTACCATCCACGCCAGATACAGGCCCAAACCCAGCCAGCCGGTTTCCACCAGCACCTGAACCCCATTGGCATGAAGATGATTCCGGTTGCGTTCAACGCGACTGAACACCTGCCGCATCCTTTCATTGGTCAGACAGCCGTATCCGATTCCTCCCGGATGCTCCCGGATCAGTGCTGGCGCAATTTGGAACCACATAGTCATGCGCCCCCCCCCCTCGACATTGAACTCCCGCTTCAGTTCACCCAACCGGGTCTGGACGGGGGGTAACAGAAGAAACCCGACAACCACAACCACGGCCAGCAACCAGGCCTTCCAGCGGAGATGCAGCAACACCATCACCCCGATCAGAATGATGGCGCAAAACCATGAGCCCCGCTTGAAATTAATCAGCAATCCAGCCATCTGGGCGGCCAGAATGCCCCACTGCCACCAGGCTACACGGCGCTCTTTCAGGGCGAAAAGGAGGAACAGGAAGCTGCCCACCACTCCCAACATGAGCATCTGACCATCCGTCATGGATCCCTTGTCAATCAAGGCCGTCAGAAAATCCGGAACCGGTTTACGGAAAGCCTGAACCGGATACAGGGCAAGGTCCTTCAATCCAAGAACAGCAC
>JBAXRC010000332.1:0-3386 GCA_037131415.1 bacterium
GGGTGCGGAGGTAACATGAACCGGCGGCAACCATTGGACTGTGCCGTCACCCCACACGAGTTTGGGAGTCACGTCCAAATCCCGCCCCTCCTTGGCAATCCCGACCCCCATGGCGCCCTCCGTTCCCGAACAGGGCTGAAGCCGGAAGCGATGCCACCCACCCATCACCGAAACCCGCGGCAGTTCGAGGAGGAGAGAGGCGGGCTTGAGTTCAGCAATTCCATCCTCGCAGGTTGTTGCCGTTGTGAATTTTGAGCGGCCTAATTCGACCAGTGTCTCGTCCTTATATTGCCCATAGGGAAAACAGAACCCTTCCGGGGTAAACCCGCCTTTTCGCTTCACATCGCGGTAGCAGGAGGTAATCTCCTGTCGTGGTTCCGCCAATGCCCTGAGATTCGGGTGCGTTCGGCTATGCCCCCCAAACCGTATCGTGCCGCGCCGATACGCCGCCTTCACTTCCGGCCAGATCAACAAGGGGGTTCCCTCCCAATTCTGGCGCGTCGCGGGCGAATCCCCGATTCGTCCCGTAATTAAATAGGAAACCCCCTTGAATCCATATTTCCGTAGCAGAGGTTCCGCCTGTTCCGTCAGGTTTAAATACCCGTCATCAAATGTCAAAAGAATGGGCTTGCGCGGGAGCGGCCAGCCCCAGCGTTGGTGCGCGGCCAGATCCGATGGCCAGACACTGGTATACCCCTGCTCGCGCAAAGCCTGCAACTGGGCTTCAAAATCCCGGATCGTGACCCACCATGGGGAATCCACCTCATCCCCGATCCGGTGATACATCAAGATCGGAACCGAAACGGGACGGACACGCTGAACCTGAAGCCAACCCAACCCAACCAACAGGAAGAGCACCCCCAGAACAAGGGTGGTCCGAATTCCTGCATTATAGTTTGTTTTCATGCCTTGAGCGTGACGCTTCATTAAAAGGCCGTCTTCAGGCAAACCCGGCCATCGTTGACCCCGTCCACATGCAGTGGCGAGGCACCCCACTCCACATCCGCCTGTACCCTGACATAAAGATCGGTGACCGGGCAAGGTTTGGGCAATGAAATGGAGAGGGTTATCCGCTCCCCCTTGCGGGCAGACCCGGCCGCGACCGGGGTGGTTTGTATTCTCTTTGGTCCCCCCATGTGTTTTCGATACACCAATATTTGAAGGGCGGGGATGGATTCTTTCAACACTTCAAACTGCAATTCGGCCTTGGAGGCACTCGTCTCGGCTTTCAGGAGCTTAAGCCAGGGGAAAAAGACAATCCCGGCTTGATCCCCCTGTGGTTTCGAAGTGGTCAACTCGCGCTCGACGGTCAACCAGCCCTCTTCGTCAGGCACGGAATTCCGGGCGGCCTCCAACCATTGCTTCACCTCCGCGGGCTGCTCCCGGTGTCCGGCATGCCGGATCAAGGCGCGATAGATTTCCCCTCGTTCCGCCCACAGCAAATCGTCACCATTCCACTGGACTTCCAGTCCCGAAAGCGCCAATCGCCCCCCGCGCTGGGCGGAGGAAAAAGTCAGTTCCAGTTCCTGCTCTTCCCGGGCGACAAAGGAGTAACTCCACGGAATTCTCCGTTCGGGCTCGACCGCCACCGTCACGGTGCCTGTCCGGCTCGAAGCCCCGACGTCAAGGCGCCAGGGCTGAGTCAATTCAAGGGGAGCCGCTGCGCTAAGCCAGCCGTGCACCCTGTATTTTCCTGGCGCCAACCGAACCGGCGTCTTGAGCGATGCAGAATAAATTTTGCCCGTTTCTCCAGCCTGCATGTTCAAGAACCATTCAGGAAGATCCATCCGGATTCCATCACGCCCCGTATCCATGAGGGGAAGCCGTATTCTGGAGTGGTCAAGGTAGGCGGAACCACTCACTCCATTGAGTTGGACCTGCCCCGGTGAAAGTCTTTTGATTTTTTCGAATTGAGCCAGCGCCTGCCGCGCCAGGGACTCATAGCGTTCGGCAAGCGACCATTGTTTCTGCTCCACGGCGCAGACATATAAAAGCCACGCATTTTCAAAACCCAGGGATCCCCGTGTCAGCCAGTTAAGCGCATAATCGGCATACCCTTTCTGGTAAAGCAGTAACGCCACATCATGAACATCCGTCACCGCCTGGGCATAACAGGGAAGATACTCCACATGGGACTGACGCCGGGCGTGGATGGTGACCTCGTCATATTCGGAAACTCGCGGCCAATACCAGGGACGGCGCACTTCGACGACTTTCACATCATAGGGATCAAGATGAACAACATGCCGGTCCCCCATGCCGTTGACAACCACATCGCCCGCCCGTTCTTTCGTTTCAAGCACCACATAAATGGATCGCCGTGTCACGCTGGATCCGCTCACAATCAGGGCGCGCGGCGTCGTGTCCACAAGCAATCCCGGCGCACTACCCACTTCACTTTCACTCAGGGGCACCAGGATGGAAGGCTCATTATCGATTAAGGTGGGGCGGAACAGGGGCGTATGCATCGCCACTTCAGCCTCCCCCTCCCGGGCATCCCACCATTCCAGTTGGTGACCCACAAACGCAAAGTTGGGCTCACGCGGCCCCCATTCGCACAAAAGATGAGCCTTTTTCTTGAAATCAGCCAGATTGGAGGCGAAGTTTGGATACAGGGCGCCCGTCCGTGGATCCAGGGTCCCCCGACCACTGGACGACACATTACGCAGGAGATAATCCAGGCTCATCCGAGCCCGCCGGTCAGGCGTCACCCATTCAATCTGGTCAACCCGGCAACCCGCATCAAAAAGACGGCAAGCAGGCACCGTGTAGTCTTCGATCCCCACTATTCGCTGAAGCGGGGCATGACAATACAGCCACCGGAGTGCCTGCACCCGGGGCTCAGTCACATCGCATAAGCTGGAGAAGCGGAGCGAACGCGCCAGACTATCGCCCCCCGCCACCAGCAAGACAACACCAATCGCCGAGAGCGATAATACACGGAATCGTTTCTGCTGCGCCCATGCGACACTCTCTTTCACCCCGATCGCGAGACATATCGCCATGAACGGAAAATACACCAGGCATTCCTGTCCCCGGATCCAGGGCGCCCCCTTCAGGCAATAGAGCAGATACAATCCGAGGGGAAACAGGGTGACCGGCCAATAGCGGCGATACCGCGGAAGGAACGACAAGCCTGCTCCCAGTGAAATAAAAAGCAACCATCCCCAGTGCAGGTCGACCAGATTCGCCACAAGGACATTCCCGTTCGAGCGCAGCACGGCATGCGGATCCCCCGCGGAAGCGCCGAGAAGGCCGTCCCGTTCGGCGTAAGTGGACTGCCCCGCGTGCTGCAACTGCCGCCAGAAATCCACTCCCTCAAAGACATGCCGGTTCGTATAACACCAGCCGCAAATCACCAACAGTAAACCCAAACCCGCCAACCG
>JBAXRC010000333.1:0-3368 GCA_037131415.1 bacterium
GGTCACGTCCTTACCCTGGGGGTAGGTTGGGAGTTTCTTCTTCATCTCCGCCAGCTTCGCGTTAAACCGCGGAGACTGGGAAATCAGGTATTTGAGCTTTTCGACGTCCCGGGTGGCGGCCGTCACCTTGCTGTCGACGGCTTTCCAGGCCGTCAGTTTGGGTCCGACGAGCAGGGAGGTGAGTCCGCCGAGCACTATTACGCCGGTAATCCAGGCCAGAACCATTTCCCGCTGGGATATTTTCATGGTGTGCCTCCCCCGGGCAGGGTACAGATGATCTTGAACTCCTCGCCGCGGGCGACATGCCGGGTGCGGGGGAGCTCGGTGGCGGTGAACAGGGCGGACTTCTCCAGGTCTTTTTTGAAGTCTGCAAGGATGGCATAGGTATCGGCCACTCCGGACATCTCCAGGGTCTTGTTCTTGTGGTAGTTGAATGAGGCCAGCTCGATTCCCGGGGGCAGCCGGTCGCTGACCTCGCGGAGGCATTCAAGCCCGGAGCGGGACCGGTCCATGTATTTCCTCAGTTCCTCGGCGCGGTCGCGGATGGCACGGACATTCTCCGACGGGACTTTCAGGGCGGTCAGTTCTTTTTCAAGGGTGGTCAGCCGCTGTTTCTGGATCTGGATACCGCCGAACAGGATGGCCATGCCGCCCAGCCAGAGCCCTGCGACAAGAAGGGTCGATGCAATGATCCGGCGCCGGTTCCGTCTGGCATTTTCCGCAGCCTCCCAGGCGGCCGGGGCGAGATTCAAGGTGCCTTCAGCGCGGGATTCGGCCCTGCGCAACAAGCCCTCTGAAAGCGGCGGGAGCGACTCCAGCGAATGGGGGGTGGCGATCATGGAGAAAGGCGCGGCGAACCTGGCAATCAGTCCGGCGGGCGGTTCCCCGCGGTGCCAGATGCCAATCTCGGCAGGTTGCGGGCCGGGTCCTTCCAGATCCAGCGAGGAGAGGGTGTAGACGGTTTCCCTGGCGATTTCCTCATCCACCTCGTCGGGCGGAATGTCTTCCATCCCGCTGAGGGAGCGCAGGGCGACGGGAATCCCGGCGGTGGCCACAATGATATCGCAGGCGGAATCATCAAGGATGACAAAGATCTGGGAGCCAGTTGGTTTAACCGCCCCGGCATCCTTGAGCAGCCGCCACCAGCCAAGAACGTTGACATCGACCCACTTGGGTTGGAGTCCGGATGCCCGGAGGGCATCCGCCAGCTTATTGATGACATCCGTCCGGATGGCGCTGAGGAGGAGGCGGCAGTGTCCCTCGTGTTCCTGGAGCAGTTCATAGGACACGGCGGATTCATCCACCGGGAAAGGGGAAAACTTATCCACCTGGAGTTCAACCATGCTCTTGAGCTCATCGGGGCTTCCGGCGGGCAGTTCGGCAATGCGCAGCAACACCCAGGAGGCGGGGATGCCGATACTGATGGGGGCCGGAAGGGATCCGCATTTCGCCCGGATCTCGCCGACCAGTCGTTCCTGTTCGGTTTCCAGTCCCTCGAGGAGGGTTTTCCGGTTCTCGCCGGGATCCAACTCGGCCTGGTGGGCGGAAGGCGGGGCCTGCTTTTCGCTCCCCTTGTGCAGGACATTCCACTCCAGGGAGCGGGCTCGCACAACTAGACTTGTCAGGGCTTTGACCGCCATAAACCGTTTTTACCTTCTGATTCCGGGCATCGTTGTTCCCGATATCTTGGTTCCCAGCATGGCGGTGATCTTGTATTCAACCCCGTGCGACCGTCCCGTGGAACGGATCCGGAGTACCGATGATCCCATGCCAACCAGCTGTCTCAACCGCTGCTGCTCCTCGGGAATGATCCGGGCCAGTTCCGGAACCCGGGCGAACAGGTTGTTTACATCCTTGAAGAAGTAATCTTCTTCCATTTGCGGGCTGCCTGTCAACCCTTCTCTACCCCCCTGTTCCCGCTCGGCGATGATGGCTTCCGCAACGGTTGCGTCGATTCCCGGAAGGGTCATCAGGACCCGCTTTGTGGCGGCGTTAATGTTGACCTGTTCACCGGTTTCCGGGATGGCGGTCAGCAGGTCGGCGATGCCCGTCATGGCGGGGCTGTTGGTGTCGCCCTCCTCGGCATAGCCGCCATAGAGGATGGCGGGTGTGAAGCCCTTGATGAGCAGCAATTCCTCGACGGTATCCAGATTGGCCAGGGGACCGCTTGGGGCCGTGCTGCCGGGCGAGGTGCGGGAGGGGCCCCCCGTGCGGGTGATGGTCGGACTGGCCAGGCTGGCAAGGGGCTTGGTGGATGCGGAGCCACCGGGGGTGCTGCGCCCCTCATTGGCCTTCTTGACATGACCCCGTGCCTTGTAGGGAGGGTCCAGGCGGGCGTAGTAGTCGTCGGTTTCCGCGCCGTCCATGTTCGGCTGGTCATCTAAATCACGCCAATCGTTGAAGCAATCAATCAATTCAGCCCATTTTTCCTCGGGTACCCCGCTGAGTTTGAAGATGCGTTCCCAGTCGTCGTCCCGCAGCGCATTGATGTTCCGGAGGGCAGGCTCGGGCATGATGTCGAGGACGAAGTCGCCTTCCCCGAGGGGTTCGGTGAGGCCCATGACGGCGTATCCCTGGCGAAGGCGTTTTGCGGAGGCATACCAGTATTTCCCCCGCATCTCTTCCGTGTCGGTCTTTCCCTTGACCTCGGAGCTATGGGAGAGCAGGGCCTGGGCGTACTCGATTCCCGCCTTGGCAAGATACTCGGCCTTGAGCTTCTTGCGGACATAGGAAACGATTTTCGCCTCGATATGCATCTCGTAGGCGAAGCCTCCGATGAGCACGGAGAGCAGGGCGATGACCCAGAGCACGATGACGAGTGCCGAACCGCGCTTCATCGGATTCCCTCCCGGGCGATGGGAATGTCCACCAGCCGCCGCATTTCAATCGGGGGGTCGCCTTCCTCGAGGGGCTTGAGATAGAGCGTCACCTCCACGAAACGGGGAAGGTGGTTGGTCAGGTCGTCGCCCATCTGGCTTCGCCCTTCCCATTTGTCCATCCACTCGATGGAGTCGTTTTCAAAGTCGTTGGTGGCGACCCGGACGCTGAGGCCCACCACGCGGTCGGAGAGAATTTCCGGGGGGACCTGTTCCGGGTCGAAATTCTCCGGCTGAAGGTACTCATCCCCCCAGGCGGTGTAAAGGGCGCCTTGATTTCCGTTCTTGTCGCGTCCGATGTAGAACCGGATATGGTGGAAGATTTTTCCCATGGTGGAGTCGGCTCCGACCAGGTCGGCCCCTTCCTTGACCCAAGAGATGCTGTCCTGGGCGCTGGCCCCGCTTCCGTTCTTCTTGAGGATCAGGCCGTCATTGGGGTCACGGTACCGCGCCGCCCGCAGCGCCCCGACCACCTGCTCAATGACGAAATCC
>JBAXRC010000334.1:0-3359 GCA_037131415.1 bacterium
CCGGCGGACCGCTCAGGAGGTGGCCGTAACGATCTTCTCGGCGGCCTGTCTGTCGGGGTAGCATTGTCACCAGGGCTCCATCGGGCCGGTTGGCAAGATCCTGAAGAAGGGCTTGGACTGTCGCCGTATCCGGAATGTTTACCATGCGGCTGGCGCGGGTTCGCAGTTCTCCCAGGGTCTGTGGTCCCCGCAACATCAGCTCGCATAGGATGGCCATCTGTGGCGGCGTCAGCAAAAGGGTTTCGACCAGACTGTGCCGGTACCGGGGTGCCCGGCTCCCTGCCATTGATACCGATGAGGCCAGTAGACGGTCACGGAGCTGGTTCAGGCTTCTGAGAGCCTCGCTGTCGGAAATCTGCATCACCGGGTCCCGGTTCGATTTCTGGTTGCATGCCGCGGTCAGCGCGTTCAGCGTAAGCGGATAGTATTCCGGCGTGGCCATCGATTTTTCGACCAGGCAGGCCAGGATTCTTGTTTCCAGCGGATCGAGGGGCGTATTCATAACGTAACTCCTTTATACCTTTGAAAGAATACTTCGTTTCCAGCAAAGATACAATGTCGCCTAAACATCCTGAACGGGAGCTCCTTAAGTGAGGATTAGGGTTGCTGGACAAGTCGTGATCTTATAGCTTTTAGACATCTGAAAGTATCGAAGGCGAATTGGTGACACGATGATGCGACTGATGTTTACTGAACCGGGAGAGCGAAACGAGTTGGGGCGCGCGACCATGTTGGGGGTGAATTTCGCCGTAGGGATGGCGACATTTTCGTTCCTGGGGTACTGGATTGACAGTAAACGGGGAGAAGGGGCGATTGTCTTCACTCTACTGGGGGTCCTGCTCGGGCTTGGGTATGGGGCGTATGAAACCTGGATTGTCATCAGGGAGCTCAATGCGAAGGCGAAGAAAGCCGCAGAGGGCAGGAAAGACACCCCGCCTGCTCCTGAAACCGGGCATGAGGGGCTGGATTAGGACCTAGCCGGCACCATGACGACTCCCTCATCAATCGCTCATCATCAGTTCCTGGTCTGGGGCGCGGCGGTTATCTGCGGTGGCCTGCTGGGCGGTTTGCTGGCCTGGTTCCTGGTATCGCCGGTCGATTGGTTGGCGGCGAGTGCGGGTTGGCTGTTGGCGACCCTCAACTCGCTTGTCGGCCGGTTGATCAACCGCCGGGCGATAGGAGCCGGGCTCTTTTCCGTTGTCGGGTGGGGCCTTGCCGCGAATGCATTCAGGCTCTTGACCTTGTCTTTCATCTGTGCTTTTATTGCCATTTCAATGCGTGATATAGCGAGTTCATTTTTCACGCCGTTGTTTGTGGTTTTATTTATCCTTATGGCTATTGATGTCAGAGGACTGTTTTCAGCCCAATATGGCTGTGGAAATACTGTCGGGCAGAGTAATGGAAACGAATGTTGCACAGGTAGTGACTGTCGCCCAGGCGAAAAGTGATGGGGTTCAGGCCTTCATCATGCATCACATGCTGGACTCCCGTGTATGGGCGTGGACGCCCTCGATCCACACCACGATGCCGTTTGGCCTGACTATCAACGCCGTCATGATGCTGGGGGTTGCGGTTCTCCTGATTGTGTGTCTCGGGTTGGCGGCGCGGAATCAGGATCCGGTTCCGACGGGATTGCGCAATGTTCTGGAGTTTTTCGCCAAGTATATCCGAAACGAGATGGTGATTCCGTTCCTGGGCGAGAAGGACGGCCAGAAGATGGCGCCGATGTTCTGCACCTTTTTCTTCTTCATCCTCGTGATGAACCTTGCCGGGTTGATTCCCTGCTTCAACACGGCTACCGCCAACCTGAGCGTAACAGCCGCCTTGGCGACGGTGACGTTGTTCTTTATGGTTTTCGGTGCGATTCGCAAGACCGGGTTTATTGCCTTTTGCAAGGGGTTTGCGCCCCCGGGGATTCCGAAGCCGATGTTGTTGATGATTGTGCCGATTGAGGTGATCAGCATGTTCATCCGGATTATGGCGCTCGCCATTCGTCTTTTTGCGAACATGCTGTCAGGGCATCTGGTGATTTACTCCCTGCTGGGGATGGTCGTGATCTTCGGGTTCTATGCCTTGCCCGCCCTTCTGGGGGCGTTGGGGATCTATCTCCTTGAGGTCTTCGTGTCATTTTTGCAGGCCTATATTTTCACGCTGCTTTCCGCAATATTTATCGGGGAGCGGTATCATCCGGCGCATTAAGTGCGGGGTGAGTGGGGTTGGTTATTAAGAAAGGAATAATGGAATGATAACGGGATCAGTAGCGGGTATTGGAGCGGGTTTGGTTGCCATTGGCGCAGGGCTTGGAATCGGCTTGGTCGGTTCATCATCGGTAGGGGCGATTGCCCGCCAGCCGGAGATGGCGGCGAAGATCACAACCACCATGTTGATCGTGGCGGCCTTGGTCGAGGGAACAGCGCTGTTCTGTGCCGTGATTTGTTATCTCGGGCTTGGAAAGTAAGCCGGCATGGAAGCCGCCGTTCAAACTCAAGCCGTGACGGAAGTTGCGGCTGCCGGGGGGCATGAGCAGCCGGGTGCCCAGCCGGGTGTCATGCATGTGGATGGGTTCATGGTGGGGCTCACCTGGACCACCTTCCTTTTCTTGGCGCTGGTGCTCTACAAGGTTGCATGGAAGCCCATCCTCAAGGTCTTGGATCAGCGGGAGAAGTCGATCCGGGATGCCCTGGATCAGGCCGAAAAGGCGCGCGTGGAGGCGGGGGCGGCTGAGATTCGAAACCGCCAGTTGATTCAGGCCGCCGAACAGGAGTCCCGCAAGCTGGTGGCAGATGCAAAGCTTTCGGCCCAGGAAACGGCGGCCTTGGTTCGTAGCCAGGCGGAACAGAATGCGCGGCTTTTGCTCCAGGAGGCGCGTCGCGATATCGAGGCGGCCACCGAGCAGGCACGGATTGCGTTACGCCAGGAAACCACAGACCTGGCCATTTCCCTGGCGGGTAAGGTGATTTCGGCCAATATGGATTCCGCCCGGAACCGCGCGTTGGTGAATGACCTTGAGAAGGAACTGAAGCGCCCATGAAGCTCCGGTCCAGAGCCTCGGGTCGCTATGCGCGTGCATTGCATGACCTGGCGTTAGCGGAATCAATGCTGGAGCCTGTGGCCGCTGATATGGTCAGTCTCCAGGCGATCCTTGCGGAATCCGCCGAGGTCAGGGGGTTCATTTCGGATTATCAAATTCCCACGGGGCAGCGGTCCGGGATTCTGGTAGCGCTTTTTTCGAATCGCCTGCATCCCCTTGTCTGGCAGTTTGTACGGTTTCTGGAGAGCCGGCGCCGGCTTGGCCTTCTGGCCGAGGTCGCCGCTGATTTCCGGGAGCAGGAGGAGGCGCGGCAGGGGCTTGTCCGCGG
>JBAXRC010000335.1:0-3349 GCA_037131415.1 bacterium
ATATACACGACGATACTGTCCGAAAGCGAGGGTTGCGCCTCAACCTGATCGCCGAATTTTTCCAGCAAATCAGCCAAATACGACGCCCGGTTGTATGTCGGAATACAAACCGACAGCAGCTCACCACCGGACATCCTGGTCTTTTCCTGTTGATCAATCATTTAGGCTTCGCCCCCTGTTTTCAACCCCGGCCGCAACCTTCCCCTACTGGACTGAAATGACGGCCTCCAGGGGTGTTGCACATGAACCAAATCCGTTCCGTCCCGCGCCAACGGCAAAATCAACCGAATCGCCACGCTTCACCTCGAGGTTTTGCGAGAATGGCTCATCTTTCGCGGTACTCAGGGCCTGAAACACCACCATGCCACGATGCAGGACATGAACATCCACAATCCCTGCATTCCCTGCCCCGAATTTTCCGGTCACCTTAATCCGCCCACTGGCAGGCGCCAACCACCTTGCAACTGAATACTGACCACTGGACCCCGGATGCAACTGGACGTCATTGGGCTTTGTCCCCTCGCGGACTTCATCGCCCTGGTTTAACGCCACCGAGGGAACGAAGTTATTCCATCTCCATCCGCTCCACTTGTTGTCGCTGTAAGCATCCTGATACAAAACAAATTCACCCGTCACGCTGGGCGTCCACCCATAGGTCCAGCCTTTTGAGGGGTTTTTCGTTAGCGAATAATCATCCCGGAAATCCCATTTCCGGCGCTCCTTTGATCCTTCGGTTGACGCGCTTTTCAGCAGGGCCTCCGCCCTTTCGATCTCGGCGTTTACCTCCGCGGCCAAAGTCATCTTGTCCTGTTCGAGAAGGATCCGCGTGTGCCCCCTCAAGGCATCCACATATTGTCGCGTCAGCTTTTCGATCCTCGCGATCCTGGCGCTATCCACCTCGGCATAGGATTTTCGAAAGGCCTTCTGGGCTTCCGCAATGGAACCGGGAGTTTCTTCTGGAGTTGCATCGGGCAGCATCCGACAGGACTCAAACCGCTTTCTTTCCTCCATAACCGCTTTTGTCCCCGGAAAATCACCCGCCTTCTTAAGGCTGGCCTCCAGACCCTCCAGCGTCTTCAGATACTGCTTCTCAACATCCTGCACGCCATTAGCCTCATTAATTTTCTTCACTTCCCGCTCATAGATGGCCTTGTACTCGGCCAGCGTCTGCGGTTGCGCCGCCTGAAGTGTCACCGAGCAACAAAAGAGGGCAGTTAAAACTACTGGAAGAATGTTCATCATGTGCTCAACTCTCCAAAACATTCTGCTGATCAATCAACTGATATTACCACGCTATGTCACACGCCCATATTCCTACGGAACCCGTTGCGCGTCATAGAGGCGCTTGACCTCGAGATCGCTGAGGGCGCGATTATAGAAGCCCACGTCGTCAATGCAGCCCCTGAAGAAGTAATTGAAACTGGTTCGATCCTGACCACCCACCCATACAGCCAGACTTGATTCAGAAATAGTCCCGCTGAATTCCGTCGTTCCTTGCAAAACTCCATTCACATAGATCCTTGAGGTTCCCCCATCAAACACACTGACAAATTGGTACCACGTCTCCTTCTTGAGCAAGCCCTGCGAGGAGCGCACCCATATTGGCGAGTTGACGTTAATCAATGTGATGGCGTGTGATTTTTTTTCGGTTCCGTCCCAACTCCCGAATTGGACTCCATATGACCCGCCCGAAGTCGCATCACTCCCTTTAGTCACGATATTGACTGCGTTATTGAATGGGATCGCCTCACATTTAATCCATGCCGAAATACTTCCACTATTGTTTTTAACAGGGCTCGGACTTCCCAAACTGATGTAGGCATCCGAACCATTGAAATAATACGCGCTTTTCGCCTTCCCGAACCGATCAGCCACGAGGGTGGCGTTATGCACCACTCCTGAATTCTCATCACTTACCGCATTGTCGGCATTCCCGTTGAACGGATAGCAGGCAACAAGCCCTTTCACCTTGCTGAATTTCAAAGTGCTGCCTTTCAGTTTTTTTGCGGGAACTTCAACGCCATCGGAGGATGTTACCGTTGCGGGTTGCCCTTCCTCATCCTTTATCAACTTCATGACGTTTTGGATTTCCGCATTCACTTCCTCGGCTTGGGCCATCTTGTCCTGCTCCAGAAGGGTCCGTGTATACCCCCTCAGGGCCTTCACATAACTTCTCGTCAGTTTTTCGATGCGGGAATTCCTCGCACTTTCCACATCGGCACAGGCGCTGCGAAACGCCTTCTGGGCATCGGCAATGGCGGTAAGGCTTCCCTCCGGAGTTTCATCCGGCAGCATCCGACACGATTCAAACCGCTTTTTTTCCTCCATCACGGCCTTTGTTCCGGGAAAATCACCCGCCTTCTTGAATCTGGCCTCCAGCCCACTCAAGGTCTTCAGGTACTGCTGCTCAACCTCCTGAATCCCATTAGCCTCATTGATCTTCTTCACTTCCTGCTCATAGATGGTCTTGAACTCGTCGAGTGTCTGTGGCTGGGCCGCCTGAAGGGCTTCCATACAACAAAAGAACGCGGCTAAAACTGCTAAAAGAATATTCATCATGCTCCCATCTTTTTCAATTATCCTGGTGTTCAATCAACTGACGTTTACCCGTGTAACTCACACGCCAACATTTCTATTGAACTCGTTGCGCGTCATAGAGTCGCTTGACCTCAAGATCGCTGAGGGCGCGATTATAAAAGCCAATATCGTCAATCCATCCTTTGAAGAAATAATTGAATCCTTGCCGTGCCTGTGCGCCGATCCAGAGGGGTTTCATCGTTTCTGAAATAGTTCCACTAAACCCAGCGGAAGCACAAAGTTTTCCGTTTACGTATGTCTTTGCCGTTGTTCCATCAATAACACCGACGAAATGGTACCATTTCCCGGATTTTACCGCCCCAGGCTGACGCGCCCACACCGTTGAGCTGACGTGAACCATAAATGAAGCTTCAGAGTTGCTCTCAGCTCCATCTCTACTCCCCGTCAAAAGCCCATATGATCCCCCGCTTTCAGCATCACTTCCTTTTACCACTATATATCCGGTGTTAACGTAGGGACGTAACTCAAATTTCATCCACGCCGAAATACTACCGCTATTGCTTTTTATCGGACTTGCACTCCCCAAGCTTATATACGCATCTTCTCCATTGAAATAATACGCGCTTTTCGTTTTTCCGAACCGATCGGCCGCGAGTGTGGCGTTATGGATCTCGCCAGAGCCCTCTTCACTCATCGCATTGTCTGCATTCCCGTTGAACGGATAGCAGGCAACAAGACCTTTCACCTTGCTGAATGTCAAAGTGCTGCCTTTCAGTTTTTTTGCGGGAACTTCAACGCCATCGGAGGATGT
>JBAXRC010000336.1:0-3345 GCA_037131415.1 bacterium
GTTCGATCCCGCTCGTGGGCTCCAGATTTGAGGGATGTCCGGGATGTCCGGATCAAGGTGAAACGACTGAAATAGGGAAAAAGTAAGGAGCAAGACTATGGCAAAAGAAGCGTTTAACAGAACAAAGCCGCATGTGAATGTGGGTACAATCGGCCACGTTGACCATGGTAAGACCACCTTGACGGCGGCCATTACCTATGTGCAGTCATTGCGCGGATTGAGCACCTATATCAAGTACGATCAGGTCGCCAAGGCGTCCGAGTCACAGGGGCGCCGTGATCCGACCAAGATCCTGACCATTGCCACCTCGCACGTGGAATACAGCTCCGAGAAGCGTCACTATGCGCACGTCGACTGTCCGGGTCACGCGGACTACGTCAAGAACATGATTACCGGCGCGGCCCAGATGGACGGCGCGATCCTGGTGGTCAGCGCGTCTGACGGTCCGATGCCCCAGACCCGTGAGCACATCCTGCTCGCCCGTCAGGTCGGTGTGCCGAAAATCGTTGTTTTCCTGAACAAGGTTGACACCGTGGATGATCCCGAGTTGCTGGATCTCGTTGAGCTCGAAATCCGCGAATTGCTCAGCAAATATGACTATGCTGGCGACACGACCCCGGTGATCCGTGGTAGCGCGTTAGCGGCCATTCAGGCCACGACCGCTGATGAGCCCGGCACGAAGTGCATCAAGGAATTGATGGACGCTCTTGATAATTTCATTCCGGAGCCGGTTCGCATCATTGACCAGGCGTTCCTGTTGTCGATCGAAGATGTGTTCTCGATTGAAGGCCGTGGTACCGTGGTGACCGGCCGTATCGAGCGCGGTATCATCAAGGTTGGCGAAGAAGTCGAGATCGTCGGCCTTCGTCCGACCGTCAAGACGACGGTCACGGGCGTGGAAATGTTCCGCAAGCTTTTGGATCAGGGCCAGGCGGGTGATAACGTCGGCTGTCTGCTGCGTAGCACCAAGAAGGAAGATGTGGAGCGCGGCCAGGTGTTGGCGAAACCCGGTTCGATCACGCCCCACACCACGTTCAAGTGCGAAGTGTATGTCCTGAGCAAGGATGAGGGTGGTCGTCATACCCCGTTCTTCAAGGGATACCGCCCGCAGTTTTATTTCCGCACCACTGATGTGACCGGCGACGTGACGTTGCCTGATGGCGTCGAGATGGTGATGCCGGGTGACAATATCGCGATGACCGTGACGCTGATTGCGCCGATCGCCATGGAGAAGTCCATGCGGTTTGCCATTCGCGAAGGGGGTCGCACAGTGGGCGCCGGCACGGTGTCCGAGATTCTGCAATAACTTATCATCCGGCCGCAGGTCGGATAAGTGTGTGCGGGCGGTGTGCCGCAGGGGCGCCGCCCGTTCGCTGAAGGACGGATTGACATGCCAAGGGAACTGGTGACACTGGCTTGCACCGAGTGCAAGCGGCGGAATTACACGACGACGAAAAACAAGCGTCTGACTCCGGATCGGATGGAGATCAAGAAGTATTGTCGGGCAGAGAAGAAGCATACGGTTCACAAGGAGACCCGGTAACGGGCGACCTGAAACAGGCCAGTAGCTCAATTGGCAGAGCGCCGGTCTCCAAAACCGGAGGTTGGGGGTTCGATGCCCTCCTGGCCTGCCAAACGAGCGTGGAGTATTAAGTGAGCAAAATTGGTGAGTTTTTCAGCAAGGTGAAGTTTTTTCTGGGCGATGTCCGGAATGAGCTTTACAAGTCCACCTGGCCGACGCGGGGGGAATTGATCGAATCCACCATTGTGGTCATTGTCTCCGTCGTGTTGTTTGCCGTATTCGTGGGACTTTGCGATTACGTCCTGCGCAATGGAATTGAATTTATTTTGCGTCGTTAATGTGACTTCGGGACCGGGGTTTTCATGAGTGAAAAACAGTGGTTTGTGCTTCATACGCTGACGGGCCAGGAGGCTAAGGTCAAGGAGAGCATCGGGCGCCGCTTGGACAAGGAGGAAATGGCTGACTATGTTGGTCAGGTCCTTATTCCGACGGAGAAGGTGTCCGAGACCAAAAAAGGGGTCAAGAGCGTTATTACGCGAAAGTTCTTCCCGGGTTATGTCCTGGTGAGCATGTCGCTCTACGGGGATGACAAGAAGGTTATTGAAAAAGTTTGGTATTTCATCCGCGAGACTCCCGGTGTGATTGGGTTCGTGGGTGGGGAACGGCCGGCGCCTCTCCGGCCCGATGAAGTGGAACGGCTCCTGTTTCAGGTGGAGGAGAAGAAAGAGAAGGTCAAGCCGAAGGTGATCTATGATATCGGTGAAACGGTCAAGATCACGGACGGACCCTTCATGAACTTCACCGGCACTGTGGATGAAGTGGATGCTGAACGCGGAAAGCTGAAGGTATCGGTGGCCATATTCGGCCGCTCGGCGCCCGTGGAACTGGAGTACTGGCAGGTGGAACGGCAGTAAGCCTTCCCGGTGGCGGATAGACCGCGAACCGGAAGGTTGGGGAGCGATATGGCAAAGAAAGTAACAGGAAAAATTAAGCTGCAGATTCCCGCCGGGCAGGCGAATCCGGCACCCCCCGTGGGTCCGGCGCTGGGCCAGCACGGTGTGAACATCATGCAGTTCTGTAAGGATTTTAACGCGGCCACGCAAAAAATGGCCGGGCTCGTGATTCCCGTGGTTATCACGGTGTATCAGGACCGCTCGTTCACCTTCATCACCAAGAGTCCGCCCGCCTCCTCGCTGTTGAAGCGTGCGGCCGGTCTCGCCAAGGGATCCGCCCAGCCGAACCGAGACAAGGTTGGTAAGGTAACGCCCCAGCAGGTGTTGGAGATTGCACGAACAAAGATGAACGACTTGAACGCAACTGATGAAACCCACGCCGCTCGAATGGTCGAGGGGACGGCACGCAGCATGGGAATCGAGGTAATCCGTTAACCATGGCGACACACGGCAAAAAATATAACAAGGTGAAGGCGGCTACTGAAACCAAGGTCTATGGCCTGGTGGAGGCTATCCGGTTCCTGAAGGCGAATAAAATCGCCAAATTTGACGAGACCGCCGAGTTGGCCATTCGGCTCGGGGTGGATACCAAGAAGACCGATCAGACTGTCCGTGGCACAGTCGGGCTTCCCCATGGATCCGGAAAAGTGGTGCGTGTCGCGGTGTTCGCCGCGGGCGCGGCTGCTGATGCGGCCCGGGCTGCTGGCGCGGATTTCGTCGGCAATGATGACCTGATCGAGAAGGTTAAGGGCGGCTGGTGCGATTTCGATGTGGCCATCGCCACGCCGGACGCGATGAAGGAAGTCCGTAAGCTCGGCAAGGTGCTGGGTCCCCGCGGCCTGATGCCGAACCCGAAGACCGGCACAGTCA
>JBAXRC010000337.1:0-3337 GCA_037131415.1 bacterium
CAGCCGCGGGATGAAGGAAACCCCCGCGCCCTGCTGCCTGTACGAGGAGCTCGACCTGGTCGAGCGGGTGGTGCGCGACTGGCTGACCGAGGATATTGACCGCATCGTGGTGGACGACCCCGCCAAGTTCGAGAGCATCAAGGAGCTGGCCTCCAAGATCTCGCGGCGCGTGCGTTCCCGAATCCAGCAGTATGAGGGGTCCGCGCCGATCTTCGAGCACTTCAACCTGGAACGGCAGCTGGAGAACGCCTTCGCCCGGAAGGTGATGCTCAAGTCAGGCGGTTATATCATCTTCGAGGAGACCGAGGCGCTCATCTCGGTGGACGTCAATACAGGCCGGCACAAGGGGGCCCAGACCCAGGAGGACGTGATCTTCGAGGTCAACACCGAGGCGGCCGAGGAGGTGGCCCGCCAGCTGCGCCTGCGGAATGTCGGCGGTTTGATCGTGGTTGACTTCATCGACATGAAGCAGAAGAAGAACCGCAACGCGGTCTACAAGACGATCAAGGACGCCCTGCACCGCGACAAGGCGAAGACCAATGTCCTGCCGATCTCGCATCTGGGGCTTCTGGAAATGACCCGTCAGCGAGTGGACGAGGGCGTGCTGTCATCCATGTTCGTGGACTGCCCGTACTGCAAGGGCAAGGGGAGCGTCAAGTCGCCGCTGTCCATGAGCGTTGAGATCCAGCGCCAGATCGTGTCCCTGATGCGCCGGTTCAAGGAAGCCAGCCAGAACCGGAAACTTCAGGTGGTGGTCCATCCGACCGTCCTCGAGCGGCTCCGCAAGGAGGATGAGGTCGTGCTGATGGAGCTGGAGAACAAGTTCGCCGGTTACCTGAGCTTCCGGGCGGATCCCGGTCGTCATGTGGAGTATTTTGAAATCCGGAACGCGGACACCAGCGAGATCCTCTTCAACACGGTTACGAAACAGGGCGGGGATTCGTCTTCCCGCGTGGTTCCTTCCTGACACCTATGAAGCGGCCTGTCATCCAGGAGCTCGGTTCGACCTTCGTGGTCGGCAGCGGTGCCATCGGGACGCTCCTGCGCGAGAGCGCCGGGGCGGCCTACCGGTCGGTGGAACTCCTGAACCTGGCGGCGCCGCAGGCGGTTCTTGCGGCCCATTCCGCCTACCGTGAGGCGGGCGCCCAGGTGCTGGTGGCCAATACCTTTGCCGCGAACCCCGTGTGCCTGGCGGAGGCGGATGCGGCGGCGGACTGCGCGGAGATCGACGGGCGCGGTCTTGAACTCGTCCGCGAAGCCGCGGGCAGCGACTGTGCCGCCTGGGCGTCCGTCGGTCCGCTGTCGCTCGGGCTGCGGTTGGATGATTTCACACGGGACCAGCTGGTGGAGGCCTATGCCGTGCAGTGCCGGGCGCTGGCGGGTGCCGATGCCCTTTTCCTGGAAACCTTTACCGATCCCCGCGAGGCGGAGGCCGCGCTGGTGGCGGCGAAGGCCACGGGTCTGCCGGTGATCTTCCAGATGGGGAATACCGGGCGGGGTGCCGTCGGGCGCCATCGCATGGAACTTCTGCTCCGGCTCGCCGAGAAGGCGGGAGTGTGCGCGGTGGGGACCAATTGCCGGCATCCCAACGAACTGGTGGAGGCGGTGCGGTATCTGGTGGAAAACACGGCCTTGCCGGTGACGGCGGCGCCTAACGCGGGGCATCCCAGTATTGACCGGGGCCGCGTCCAGTACCACTTCACGCCGGCGGAATTCCTGTCGCTGGCGGTTGCGGTGCGGGACCTGGGCGCGACGATGATTTCGGGGTGTTGTGGTACCACGCCTGCGCATATCCAGGCCATTGCCCCCACTATGAGGGGACGGCCTCTCTGCATCCGTCCGAACCGGGTTGCCTCGGTGGTGGAGGGTGTGGCTGCGCCAACGGGGCAGGGCACTGCGGATAATCCTATCCGGAAACTGATGACGTCCGAAAGGTTTGTCATCAGTGTTGAAATCCGGGCCGACCGTACCAGTTCGCTGGTCGATATCTGCGAGGGGGCGCTGGAGGTGGCGGCGGCCGGGGCGGATATGTTCGATGTCCCGGATAAGCCGGGCGCCTCGGTGGGGCGTGATGCGGCGGTTGTGGCGGCGCGGTTGCAGGATGTGACCGGCAAGCCGGCCATTGCGCACCGGGCGGCGGTTCACTCTAATATCCTGGAGGCGCATTCATCGCTGATCGGGAGCTGGGACCTGGGGTTGCGGGGAGTCTTGGTGCTGACGGGGGATCCGCCTTCCATTGGACCGCTTGGTGCGGTCGCCAGCCGTGTCCCGGATTTGAAGAGTTCAGTGGAACTGTTGCGGTTGGTGCGCACGATCCGGCAGGGGACGACCATTACCGGGGAACCCATCCGGAATCCGCCAGACCTGTGTGCGGGCTGTACGGTGGGGCGTCCTATTCCCGCCCATCTGGAATGGTTGCGGAAGAAACTCGAGGCCGGGGCGGAGTTTGTCTATTCGCAGCCGGTGTTCGATCTGGAGACCTTTGAGCGGTTGCGTGACATGATTGCGCCACTGGGGATCCGTTTCTTTCCCGGCGTGATGCCCCTGGTCAGCCGCCGGAACGCCGAGTTTCTGGCAGGCGGACACATTCCGGGCATCAAGGTGCCCGAGTCCCTTGTGCAGGCCTTTGCCCGCCACGAACAGCCGGAAGACCAGCGCCGCTTCGGGCTCGCGCAGGCCACCGAAGTGGCTCTTGCGATTGCGGAACAGTCCCGGAGCCTCTACCTCATCATGCCCTTCGGCAAGCGGAGCTACCAGGACACGGCCGCCGTGGTGAAGGCCGTGAGGGGAAGCAGGGGGAGGAGTCAGTAGTCAGGAGTTAGAAAGAGTGGCACATTAGTCAGGAAGACGAAGGATAAGACAAATGAAAACTCTTGCCAGAATTGGTTGTGTGGTTGCGATGCTCACTTGCTGCGGAATGTCCGGCGGTTATGCGGGGGAGCTGGTCTCGAATGTGGTGATCGACGTCAAGTCCCCGGGGTCGGTGATCTCGCCGCTCCTGTTCAGTCACAATCTTGAGGTGACCCGGCGTGCGGTCTGGAGCGGGTTGGGGGCGGAGATGGTGGCCAACCGGAAGTTCGCCGCAATCGCTGGCGGCATGCCGAAACGCTGGCAGGCTTTGGCGGGATCCGGTGTCGTGACGGTGGATAAAACCGTGGCTTATGTTGGCAAGCAGTCGATGCGGGTTGACGTTGCCGTGCAGGGGGCTGCGGCAGGCCTGACGCAGCAGCAGGAGATGCTGTCCGTTTGCATGGGCAGGCAATACGGGTTCCGGGTATGGTTGAAGACGGAGAAGGATCGGACGGTTAAGGTGCTCCTGGCGGGCAAGGCCGGAAAG
>JBAXRC010000338.1:0-3333 GCA_037131415.1 bacterium
GGGTCAGTTATAGGGGGTGCCCCGCCACCTTGCGTGGCGGGAACCAAACATTTTCACGACCCGTGGCACAAGGCCACGGGGACGCCCCCCCTGTAACTGACCCCTTACATTTTATTTATGCACAGGAGACAAAGTTAAGGAAGGCAAACTCATGGAGCGGAAGGTTAAATGCCCTCAACATTGCATTTCCCCGGCACTTGAGATATCCTCGCACTTAAATGCAAGGGACATACACATTATGAGGAGCCTCTGGTCAACAAACCTGACGCTTGCCAACCGGATCACCATTGGCCGGCTCCTGTGTATCCCTGTTTTTGTGGTGCTCACCCTCTACTACATCAAAAGCGTCTCCGATCATCAGCCTGACGAGTGGTTGCGCTGGGCCGCCCTGATGGTTTGTGTCGCCACCTGTCTGACCGATGCCTTGGACGGCTATTTCGCCCGGTCCCGAAATGAAATCACCCGGTTGGGCACGCTCCTCGATCCCCTTGCCGACAAGGCCCTGCTGATCTCCTCCCTGGTCCTCCTTTCCGGCCCTTGGGCAGCAACCTGCTTCAATCCCCACCTGCCTCTGTGGTATGCGGGACTGGTCATCAGCCGTGATGTTTTCCTGATCATGGGCTCCATCCTCATCCATATGACGGTCGGACACGCCACCGTACAGCCCCGCCTCTCGGGAAAAATCGCGACCTTCTTCCAGATGGGCCTGATTCTCTGGGTACTCGGCCAGGCACCCGCCGCCGGGTTTCCCTGGGTGCTTTGGATCGCCGCCGGCTTTACCCTGATCTCCGCGTTACAGTATGTTTCTGATGGAATCCGACAACTCGAGAAAGCCCATGCCCACGACAAACACCCCCGCTCCTGAACTATCCGCCACGCATCCGGTTGTTGCCATCGTGGGACGTCCCAACGTCGGCAAATCCGCATTGTTCAACCGTATCCTGAACCGGCGTCTCGCCATCGTCCACGAGGAGTGCGGTGTCACGCGGGATCGCCTCATCACCCACACGGAATGGGGCGGAAAAGCCTTCGACCTCGTGGATACCGGCGGATTGACCGAATTCAACCGCGCCTCCAACCCGGATTTCATCGCCACGGAAACCCGGCAGCAGTCCGAAACGGCGATCCAGGATGCGACTCTGGTGATCCTCGTGGTGGATGTCGAGGCCGGCCTGACCTCCCTCGACGAGGAGGTGGCGCGCCTGATCCGCCGCAAGGGAATTCCCGCCATCATTGCCATCAACAAATGCGACAACGCGGAGCGCGAGGAACTCACCGACCCGTTTGAGCGGCTCGGGTTCCCCATTTTTCCCGTCTCGGCCCTGCATAACCGGGGCCTTCAGGAACTGCTCGATCATGTGGCCGACACCCTGCCGTGCGTGACGGCGACCGCGACTCCGGCCACCGAGCAACTCAAGATCACGGTGGTGGGTCGCCCCAATGCCGGAAAGTCCTCCTTCATCAACCGCATCATCCGCCGTGAACGCGTCATCGTCTCGGAAGTGCCCGGCACCACGCGCGACAGCATCGATATCCCCTTCACCATTGGCTCAGGTCCCACCGCGCGGCACTATCTGCTCACCGATACCGCCGGCATGCGAAAACTCGGGAAGGTCGACGGCGCCGTTGAGCGCTACAGTATATTCCGCGCTGAAGCCAGCATCGAGCGGGCCGATGTCGTGGTGCTGATGATTGACGCCTCACAAGGCCCGTCGCTACAGGACAAGTCCATTGCGAACCTCATCGAGGAGGCGGAAAAAGGCTGCGTGCTAATCATCAATAAGTGGGACCTGATGGGCCACGCCACACAGCGGGAGTACCTTGACGCACTCAGCCGGGAACTGCCCTTCATGGATTGGGTCCCCGTCGTCTTCGTCTCGGCCAAGGACGGGTTCAACATGCGCCAATGCCTTGCCACCATTGACGAGGTTGCCGAACAGGTCCAGACCCATCTTCCGACCGGTCTGCTCAACCGAACGATCATGAAAGCCTACGAACGGGTCCAGCCGCCCGTCATGAAAAACAAGCGTTTCAAGATCTATTATGCCACCCAGATGGGCATTAAGCCCGTTCGCATCGGCCTGTTCGTCAATGATCCAAAGCGGCTCCCCGATGCCTACCGGCAGTACCTGATCAAAAACCTTCGCAAAGCCTTCGGCCTTGTAGGTGCCCCCGTCAAGCTTATCCCCAAAGAACGCGTCCGTGCTGAGTTTGTTGCAAAACAACCACGCAAACGGTAGCACTCACCGTAAATCCATCTTTTTTGCCAGAACACAGCCATCAACCCCTTGTGGTTAGACTATTATTGTCCACAATATATTGTGGATCGACAATCATTAAAACCCCTGAAAAATGGGCTATTCATGATTTTCATCAAACCGCTAATAAATGATCTATCTATTTAACTACCAACGTATTATGATAATTTTACATGTCTGTCAAAAAAACATCAAAATTGTTTGTTTTTCTAATTGCGAACCACAATGGGTAGTGGTAACTCTGGCTATGTCGTGTGTGTCAGCCCTACATTTTGTGTTGTCTGGCTCTGTTTTTTTGTGCATTTTATTATTGTAAACTGATGATGATCAAGGAGATCGCCCCATGTCTGATGTCAAAGAGATCGTAGAGCCAACCCGGAAATCCACAAGCCAGAGCGGAAAAAACGGACCCAAGCGCACCTCGGCACACACCCCCCCCCGAAACAGCAAGGGCCTCGCCGTTGATCGCGTCTTTACGGCACCCGGAGCCAACCCGTTCGATGGGATTGACTGGGATCTGCGCAAGGCGTCTATTACGGACGACAAGGGCACCGTCATCTTCGTCCAGGAGAACATCGAGGTTCCCAAATCCTGGTCCATGCTCGCCACCAACATCGTCGCCTCGAAATATTTCTACGGTGGCCTGAACACCAAGATCCGCGAAACCTCTGTCCGCCAGCTCGTCCACCGTGTGGCACGCGCCATCGCCGACTGGGGCCGCAAGGACGGCGTTTTCGCCACGGACGAGGATGCCGAAACGTTCTACGCCGAACTCGCCTGGATGTGCATCAACCAGTATGGCTCCTTCAACAGCCCTGTGTGGTTCAACGTCGGCCTGCACGAGCAGTACGGCGCCACCTCAGACAGCCGGTCCAGTTACTTCTTCAACCCCGAAACCGGCAAGATCGAATCGTCCCGCGACAACTACAAGCATCCCCAGGCGTCCGCCTGCTTCATCCAGTCAGTCAAGGACACGATGGAGGACATCATGCGTCTGGCGGGCACTGAGGCGATGCTCTTCAAGTATGGTTCGGGCACTGGAACCGACCTGAGCACCCTGCGCAGCAGCCGAGAG
>JBAXRC010000339.1:0-3331 GCA_037131415.1 bacterium
GAATCCCAGAGCCTTCCCCGAAACGGCCCCACGGCAGGAAGGTCCCCGACGCATACAGGATCTGGTCATCCCCCGTAACCTGGCCATTCAGCAACGGGGCATTCGGAACGCCGTCCGTGCCCGCCGCAATGACCTGGTAGAGACACGAGGTGGATCCGCCACTACCCTTGAGGAATTGTCCCAGCCAGTTGGTAACCCCCGTGCTCGAGGTCACCGTCAAAACATTGGTAGCCACACTCGCACTCACTCCAATGACGGTAAAGGGGAGGACATCGGATGATAATGTTGCGGCGCCTGATCGGGCCTGATGAATCAACTGCACCTCGGGCGAGGTGAAATTACCGGCCGCCGCGAGCCCGACCTGAGCCGCCCCCGAGGTCACCGTGCCGGGCAACAGGGTCCCGTAGCTCACAGGCACCGTACCCGCGACAAGACTGACCCCCGAATTCGGGGAACTGACATCACCACTCACCGGGGAATAGACATTGGTTGAGGAATTATAGACCGTGAAGGTCACCGGCACCGTGGTATTGGGGGTCCCATTTGTCGGGGAATAGTCCACCACCCAGACACCGGGCGCCCGCTGACTGTGGACAACCACGTCATCCACATACATCCCGGCCATGGTCACGGTATAATCACTGGTTGCCCGGAAACGAACCCGAATATTCCTGTTTCCGAACAGCTGATTATCCAAAACGATCGTCTGATGGATCCAGCCCCCGGATGATCCGTTATACGCCAGTTCCGGTGTCGGCGTGACATTGACAAACCCCGACCCATTATCCACCTCGACATAGCCCATGTCGATGGGACCATCGATATACTCAAAATCATGCCAAAGTTCGAAATCAAGGATCGGATTGGCGCCCACTTCGATGGGAGTTGACAGCAACCAGGCATTCATCCCATTCGGATAATCGCCCGTCAGCACCGTACCCCAGCAATGGGTTCCGCTGAATGCGGGCGGCCCCCCTGAATAAGCCGGCACCCCCCACTCCCACGCCTTCTGCGTCAGCAAGTCAAAAACATTCGTCGAAACCGTCCATAGTGCAGGCGATTTTTCCATCTTGTCCACGAAATTCGTCGATTCAACCGGCACCACATAAACCGCCGGACCGAAGGGGGCATTGGAATTCCCCGCCCAATCGGCCACCGCATTGCCGAGAACACTCATGGAGACACTGCCCAACCCGGTAATATTGGTCACCGACACGAGGTAGCGCATTCCCGCCCCCGCAACGCCAGACACATAAACGTTCGTAAGGGTAGTTGAAGTCACCACCACATCATTCGTGTCAAACCCAGTTACCGTCTCATTAAACTTAACTTCGAACGTGGCGGTCTGCCCCACCCCGCCCCAGGCCTGGATTTTCCCGACCGGAGCATTGGTGTCCTGAGTCGGCATCTGTGTAAATTTCAGCGCCGTCTGATTGGCGAGCCACATTTCACCATTGTAAGAATATTTCCGTCCCAGCGCGCCATATTCATCCTCAATGCCGATGGTGGCGCTTTGCCCCGAGCCATAGTCGGCATTCTGCTCCGCAACGTTCTGATACTGGAAAATGATGTCGTTATTGGGGTTCTCAACCGGCGCTTCGGAAATAATCGCCTGGAAACTGAATGTAGCGCTCCGGTCGAAGGCATGGGGCGCCTTCAGCCATGTCACCACAACTTTCCGGTTGGGCGCAGTCCCCATACTCTTGAAATACATTGTGGCGGGAGCAAGCCGCGCGTCAATGGCACTCCATAACGGGCAGAGAATACCGTTGGGTGCAGCCGGATCCGGCAAGTCTGAATTGGCCTGTGAGTTCAAGCCATCGGGAGTAAACCCGACCATTCCATAGGGGGTAAGATAAATACTGTTGTAGGTAATATCGTACAAGGTCACGGGGAAAGGCAGATCATAAGGCTCACTCACCCCCGACACGGCAAGCACCGGGGTATGCAGCCCCGCTATGGGATCAATCCAGTCATAATCCGCAGACGTGATGACATAGTTATTGCCAATCCTCAGATAAGCCCGTCGGGTGGTATTTCCAATTCCGGTTTCATTTGTAAATGACACCGTACTCAGATAGGTCCCCGCCGGCAGGGTTTTCGCCACATCCTGATTGATCGAAAAGGTTACCCGCCCACACTCCCCCGTGCTCAACGACACCGAAGACGCGCTGATGTTGAGCCAGGCCGGAGTATTCCCGGAAATAGTCCACGTAACGCTGTTGCTACTGGGGTTGAAGAGCGTGTACACCTTATTGGTTGGAACATAAGGCCCATTGGTCGGAGGCCCCGCGGCCACATAGTTGGACTCGGGCCAAACATAAACAAGATCGCCAACCCCGACCGCCGCCCACGCCATCATGACCGACGAAACAGCCGAGGTGGTAATTCCCGCCGCATCCGTTTCCTGCGCGGCCGCCATCCAGTAGTCCCGGGCCATCGGGTAGTCCGTGTCGGGAGTCATATACTGGGTCAAGGTGAGATAGGCCACCTTTTCGCCAGCGGGAATACCGATGCCGGGCACATAATACGAAATCCCGTCATTCACCCCGCTCCCGCCCTCGCACAGAAGGTAGAAGAAGAAATTCTGAACGCCATCGTTTTGATGCATCTCCCCGTAAGGATCCCAGTTACGTCCCAGATACCGGCTGGGTTGCAACGTGCGAACGGTCAGCGGATTCGCAGGATTGCGCAAATCGCGCAGCGCGGTGGACTCTAGCCAGCAATCCTCGCCACAAAGCCAATCGGCAGAACCCCGAATCCGGCCGGGGTAGGCAGCCCGACCATCCGGCTGGGTGGCAAACTCGATCAAGGTTCCAAAGATGTCCGAAAAGGACTCATTCAGGGCGCCGGAGTCCACATAATCGTAAACAAGACCGGCGGTATATTCGGTGACCGCATGAGTGAACTCATGCCCCGCAATATCCGGAATCCCCAAGGGATCGGCATTGGAGCCATCCCCATCGCCAAAGGTGAAATCCGATCCATCCCAATAGGCGTTTACATAGTCAATCCCAAAATGAACATTGGCCTGGGCCATGGCGCCTTTGTCATCAAAACTGTTCCGCCCATGGACGGACCGGTAATAGCCCAGAATCCCCTCAAATGCCGAACCCAATGAAATTTCAGCCCGATCCGATTCGCCCCAGTTGGTTGTGCTCCGGAAGGCCCACGTGTAGGCATCAAGGTCGAACGCATGCACCCCGCCGCCGCTATTAAAGAGGCGCCAAGTCTGGGTCGTATTCCATAAATAGTAATTATTATCGTATTTCCAGCCGGTTACATTCGTCACACTGCCGCCTTCACCCAAAAGGCGACTCCCCTGAATGAT
>JBAXRC010000340.1:0-3330 GCA_037131415.1 bacterium
CCCGACCCAGCATGTTCCCGAACTCCTTGGTCCGGATCATGGGCATCGCGAACGCCAGCGTCAGCAGCGCCATCAGCAGGAGGCGCAACAGCAACAGGATGAAATTCTCCAGCTTGATACGCCGCGAGGAGCGCTTTTCGGCCAACTTGAGAAACCGGACCGTGCTGAACGGCAACCGGACCGTCCGGCTCGACTGGATCAAGTGGAGCACCAGCGGCACGAACAGTGCTACGCCAAACGCCAGGAAAAATGGATTGAGGAATGAAATCATTTACTTCGACAGTCTCCGCCGCTCTTCCAGATAGGCCCGCACATAGGATTCCACCGTCTGATCCGTTCGGGCCAGCCGGTAGTCCACCTTCATCCCCTCGCAGGTCGTCCGGTACTGTTCCAGGAATTCACCGAATATCTTCTGGTAGTCCTTGCACAGCGCCCGGGGATCGCAGGTCACAATTTCCCCGGTCTCCATGTCCTCGAACTCGAAGCCCTGCTTGAAGGACAGGTCAATCTCAAGGGGGTCCAGCACATGGAAGACAATCACGTCATGATGCTTCTTCCGGAAATGCGCGAGCGCCAGGTTGATCTCCTTCTCGTTGTCCAGGAGATCCGAGATGACCACGATCAGGGCGCGCTTATGGACGGAGGCCGCGATCTGGTGGAGGGTTTCCGCCGTGTTGGTGGTGGAGGCCGGCTCCAGTTTCTGGAGGCGCTTGAGCATGTTGTGGAGATGATTGAACGAGTTTCGGGGCTCCACCTCGATGTCGATCTTGTCGGAATAGACAAACATGCCGACAGAATCGCGCGCCTTGACCACCACATAGCCCAGGGCCGCCGCCAGCCGGCAGGCAAAATCGTATTTCCGGGTATCGCCGCTGCCATAGCCCATCGAGTTGCTACGGTCGAGAATGATATACACCCGCAAGTTGGTCTCATCCTCGTAGCGCTTGACGAAATAGCGGTCGGTTCGGCCCAGCACCTTCCAGTCAATATGCTTGGGATCATCGCCGACACCGTAGGCCTTGTGGTCGGCAAATTCGGAACTGGCGCCCTTCAGCGGACTGCGGTGAGCACCGGCCAGATTGCCCTCCACGACATAACGCGACAAGAGCACGATCCGGCTGAGCTTGTGCATCTCCTCCGGGTTCAGGAAGGCGGCAATCCCTTCCGCAACCGGAGCGGCTTTTGGCGTCGCCACCTTGATTTCTTTGGGTTTATCAGCCATGTGTCGCGTTTTCTGGTTTAGTCCTCATCTTCCGTAAGGACACTGGTCGGCGCATTGGCCGGCTCGGCCGCAACTGCCGGTGTGGTCGCGCTTTTTTCCGGGAGCGCCTCCTCCTCGTCCGCATCCCGCCGGTAGATTCCCTTTAGCTTGTTCCGGATCTCGGCAGCCGCCTTGTCGCGCTTGGCGATTTCGCCACGCAGATACTTGGACCAGCCGTCCGGCCCCAACTTCGCGAGCATCTGTTCCTCGTTCCTGACCAGATCCTTGTCGCGGGCGGACACATTGGCAGGCTCCTTGCCGCCGGTATAGGAATAAACGATGGCGGAGCTGTCAACCTCCTCCAGCATCTCCTTGCCGGGCTTGCGCGTCAACCGATCCTTGTAGCGCACAATGACGGGATTGATGATAATGGTCTTGGTAGTTGGATCGGCACCGCGGACCACCCCTGTCACCGCCAACGCATCGCCCACCTTGGAGGGAGGGTCCTGCTTCAGAACGATCAGCGACATGGTTTTTCGAACCCTGAATTTCACGGTCATCTTTGAGCTCGGCTCACAGGTGGTCACGGTCATGAAGGGCAACCCATTCTCCTCACCCTCCTCAATTTCAGTGATCCGGAGGTATCGAAAAAAGTGCTGTTTCCCAAGCGCCTCATCCAGGGTGACCTTGCGCCCGACATCGCCTTTCGCCTCGGAGAATAAGAGCGCGAATTCGTTCCCGTTGGCCGTGGCACCCAGGGCCAGTTGCCCCGCCAACAAGCCGCCGGAAAGCACCAGGAGAAATCGTGTTGAAAGGCTCATTGCGTCACCGCATACATCAGGATGTTCTGGCCCAGTTTCTGGGAACTGGCATCGTCATAACCCTTGGCATAGGGACTTTGCGACATTTCCCATCCGCCCGCCATGCCGAAGGGACTGTAAATGACCCCGTAATGCCCGTTGAAATCAATGCCTTCCAGCCGGGGCTGGACAACCGTCTGTCCGATATCCTGCTGCATCATCGGGGTGACCCCCGCGCGCTGGACATCGTTCGGGTTGCGGAACACCGGGCAGTTCATCGGAATGGCCTTCAGGGGATTCCCCGGATAGATGGCCGCCATCAGCTGCCGGAAGGAGAGATCGAAGCCCTTTCGCCCACAGCAGGCTTCCGCAAGCAGGAATCCGCCGTTGTCCAGGTACTTCTTGAGCTGGATCGCCTCGCTCTTGGGAAGGGTGAAATACTCGTGCCCCGTCAGATACAGCAGCGGGGAGTCAAAGATCTTGGGATCCTTCAGCCGGGTCTCCTTGATCTTGTACTTCACCGGCACGTCGGTTTTGTGGTTGAAGGTCTGGAGCAGCACCGACAACCCGGCATGCCGGGTCTTCCAGACACCATCATACACCACCTGGACGATGGCCACCTTGTCGACATCGGACTCCTCCTTGTCGACAAACTTGATGCAGTTCGCCTGGTTCTTCGCCCAGGCGCGCATCGAGGAGGCATAGGAAAAAATATTCACCCCGAGCATTTTGGCTGATTTGGCCGTATAGGCCTGATACTCGGGCTTCTCGTAGTCCTCCCAGCCTACCGCCATACAGAACCGGGACACCAGCGCGACCACCCGGCAGTTGATCTCGACCGCATCAAAATACGGCTCATCGCCTTGATAGCCGGACTTCCGCACGCCCGGCAGGTATCTGACCCGGTCCAAGTCGTAGTAGGAGTGGAAAACGGGATGATCGGAAGTCAGTCGCTGGATCGGCTGTTCGGGGAAAATCGCGGCCAGTTCCTTCACGGCGGAGCGGTAGAACGGCGCGGAACCCAGTCCGGTGTTGAAGATCATCATCCCTCCGCCGAGCATATATTCGCGCAACCGCTTACGCTGCGCCGGGGTGTATTCGAAGTTGTAATGGCCGGAACGGAACAGGATGGGATTCTTGCCGGGATCGGAGCTGACCTCATCGAGCGAGCGGATCTGCATGTTGTAGTTCACGCCGATCATGTCCTTCATGCTCTTCAGCAGGTTGTTCACGTCGTTCGGCGTCGCGTTCCAGTACTGGTTGATCTGGGCGCTGGCAACGCCCGCCCATAACACCATCGCTCCGATACTGCAGGCCAAGGTCTTCATG
>JBAXRC010000341.1:0-3323 GCA_037131415.1 bacterium
CCCCGCCGCAACATATGGGTCGCACAGGCACGCCGGATCGTGTGCAGCCCGATGGGCGTCGTAATCCCGGGCGCTTTGCGGTACCGCCACATCGTGACTTGCAGCGCAGCACTATTCAGGGGCTTGCCGCCCTTGGCTAGCCAGAGGGCATCCCCGCTTTCTTCGCCAGCCAGAACGGGCCTTACCTCGCCCAGGTACCGCCGCACCCACTCCACCGCCACCGGCCCCAGCGGAACCACCCGCTCCCGGCTCCCTTTGCCCATAATCCTAAGGGTAGCCTCATCCAGGTTGAGCCCTTCAACCTTCATGTCCACCGTTTCCTGCCGCCGGGCACCCGTGCTGTAAATCGTCTCCAGGATCGCCCGGTCACGGATCCCGGCCAATGTCTTCGTATTGGGCTGGTCCAACAAGATCCTCATCTCTTCTTCAGTTGGAACCGGCTGCAACAAATCAGGCACCCGTATTGAGGGAAACCCCAGCGCCGGATTTTCAAATATCAGCTGCTGTTCCTCCAGGTATTTGAAAAACAGCTTGATGGCCTGGAAATACACGACCACGGAGGACACCTTGAATCCGCGCTCCAATAGCCCGGCCCGATACCCCTCGAGATCCTGATGCGTGATCATCCGGACATCCGCCTTGGCGATATGCAGGCGCATGTCCTCAATCGCCTTCCCGTAGACCATCAGGCTGCGTTCACTGTACCGCCTGATCCTCAACCGCTCCAGATACGCCCCCGCCGCTATGACTACACTGTTATGGTTATTATCGGTTTTTTCCATACCTCTCCTTTCGTGGTAAAGTGAAACGAGTTTTCACAAGCCTCTCCTGCTCAACAAATTCCTGCTGATTTTCAGACTGAACAGGTGCTGAACAGGTGGTGATCAGGTGAACAGGTGACGCGGAGCTTACGATCCCCTTCGCCTCCGCCTGGACTGCCTTGAGTTCCAAGGAATAGAGGAATCGCCAGCCGACCCGCCCCGAGCGAGCGACCACCAGTTCCATATCCACCAGTTGCTTCAGATAACGATGAACCCTTGCGTGGGGCCAACCGGTGTATTCCCGGATGTCACGCCGTGTGAAGGTAATCTCATCCACGCGGGGCTTGCATCCCTGCTCCGGGTCCGACTGCTTGATAATCCGCGCCTCCACCATCCGCTCAAGTTGCGCCAGCAGATCCCGGCTCACCCGGTTCAGGTCATCCAGATTCTGGCCGAGGATTTCCTCCGCCAGCTTGTTGGCCAGCTCAAGATCCGCCTTGTCCACCTCCACGTACTCCCGGCCATTATGACTCTTCACTGGCTTGCGCATCTGCCTCATGAACGCCACCGCATTGATCAGGTTCAGGTACTTGGGCTGGTCACGCCGGCTCTGGAGCCGGTCGTCCGAATAGATCAACTGCTCGGCAAACGGGTTCACCACCGCCAGGGGCTTCAACAACCGCTGGAAGTTCCAATGCCTGCGCATCACCGCCTCGCGTTCATCCCGGCCGGACCTTCCCTCCCAGGTGCGGCGTCGCCGCTGATTCTCCAGTATCGCCCGCGTCTGCTCCCGGCTCTCATCCACCCCGGTCACAAAGAACCGGCTCTTGGTCTCGGGATCCACATCCGGGTTGGTCGTCGTGATCAGGACCGTTGTCGGCCCCTCCACCCGGTTCTGCATCGTCGTCAGCCGCCCGCTCCCCAGATCCTTGACCGTCGTCTCGATGATGAGCTCCCCTGCCGAAATCAGGTTGCGGATCGCATACGAGGCCTGCTTCACCCCGGCTTCCTCCTCCAGCGCCAGGATCTTGTGCTTGAGACTACCCGCCCCCTTGTAGAAAAGCGCACGCCCCGTCAGGCTCGTGAGCTTGACCACATCCTCCGGCGGACAGAGCCGTAGCGTCGCCTCCTGCAAAGCACTCTTTCCCGCCCCGGAACTGGAGAGCACCAGCACGGAGATGGGTTCCGCCGTCTTCCGGCTCACCGCCGCCAGATAGCACAGAAGAATATTGGATTCCTCGCCCACCAGTCCGCACACCCGGTAATCCTCAAGGATCAGTTCCGTCAGGTTTTCCGCTTTGCCGAAAGCCTCCGCCTCGCACCGCTCTTCCTCCGTCATGACCACCACCGGTACCGTCCCGCCCGTCAGCCCCTGTCCGGGCGTAAACTCCTCGCCCATCTTGATCAGCTTGGCAATGTCGCCGTCAATCACCACCGGCGATTCCTCGAAGAAACAGCTCAGATCCTGCAACAGGGTCTTCCGCGACTTGGCATGATAGAAATCCAGGGTGTCCACATGGAGTTTACCCGACCGCTCGGTCTTGAGTGTGACCTTGAGCCGACGGGCGTTCTTGTCCACCCCCAGCACCTCGTACCGCCTCCGCCCGAAACTGACCGTGAACCCCTCGGCCACCCGCTCCATCCGGCCATCCCCCGTCTTCCCCGCAAACACCGCCATCAACCTGTCCACCTCCGCCACCAGTTCCGCAAGTCCCTTCCCTGTCATGAACTCATGAGCCGCCAGGGGATGGGACCGCACGGAAAAGGCCGCCAGTTGTTCCGGCAGCAGCGTGCCGCTGGCCGGAACGCCCAGCAGCAGGATCCGGCGCACCCCTGCGTCATGCAACAACGCCAGGTCCATTGGCTTGAGGTGGGCGCCCATAACCGCGCAAGTCTGCGGGAATCCCGCCAGGTGCAGGCTTAAGCCATCAAGCAGGCTGGTCGCCAGGATCAGCTCCGGGTAGAGCCGGGCCGCAGGTGCATTCCACAATGCAGTCGGGCTAGTCGAAAGGATCCGGTCCTCGCCATGGAACGGAACCCCGGCCAGCGAGACAATGCCGTTGTCACCGTCCCGGACCGGCAGGGTGATGCAATCCTGGAAATATTCCCTGGCCGCAGGCGTCAGAACCCCCAGATCCCGGAGGTGCGCCACGGGCCCATCCCCGCCGTGCGGCAGGCTCTTGAGCAGCCGCCCGTCGGACGCCCCCATCAGCCACTGCTCCCGCAGCCCGTCGTCGTCCAACCCCCGTCGCTTGAGCCATTGCCTTGCCTTCTGGGCGCTCTTGAGTGCCTTGTGATAGAACAACATCACCCGCTCGAGCAGGCCCGCCTGGCTTTCTGGGCTCTGGCTTTCGGTTTCGCACTCTGCTGTCTTAGTCCGCATCGAATCGTCTCCCTCCTGCCCAGGTCACAATCCGGGCAAGCAGCGGCACAATAACCGGGGCAGCGATTCTTTTTGATCGGGATTCGTAACGCAGCGAGCAGTTCCTTCACAATGCACGGACTTCCAATGTGTTGCACGAGGTTCAGGATTCGTAACGCACCGGTCTTGGGTTGGGTCAA
>JBAXRC010000342.1:0-3316 GCA_037131415.1 bacterium
GGTGTTTGCTGGTACCCCGGAATTTGCGCGAGTAGCACTGGCGCATCTGCATGCAGCGGGGCATGAGATCGCCCTGGTGCTGACCCAACCGGACCGCCCGGCCGGGCGAGGCATGAAACTGCAGCCCTCCGCGGTCAAGTGTGTCCACCGGATGGCGATGTGTGGCTATTGCCGGTTGTGTTTCGGTTTCTTCCAGCCCGGCACCACCGCGCTGAATAGTGCCGCGGAAAACCAGCTGTGTCCCACCGGGGCGATCCGGCGGAAATTCATTGAGGAACCCTATTACGAATATACCATCGATGAATCGCTGTGTATCGGGTGTGGCCGGTGTGTCAAGGGATGCGGGTCCTTCGGTAACGGTTCCCTGGTTCTTCAGGTGCGTCATGACCGGTGCATGAACTGCAATGAGTGCGCCATCGCCCGGAACTGTCCGGCCAACGCCTTCAGCCAGGTGACGATCCCTGAGGGGGGGTCGGTATCATGAGGCGGATTGCGGTACTCCTCCTGTTTTGGTTGGCGCCCGTGTTGGCGGCCTTTCCGGAGAACCGTTTCCCGCAGCCGCAATTCGAGAGCGGCTACACCATTCCGGTCACAGCCGCTCCCGCACCGCGGGCGTCATCGTATGAACTGTTGGATGTGGCGATCCTGGCGGGTGCCTTGTCCCTTGCGGCCTGGCTGATCCTGAAGAAACGTTCCCGCCGGGGGGTGTTCCTGCTCACCGTGTTTTCCCTTTTGTATTTCGGTTTCTGGCGGAAGGGGTGTGTCTGCTCCATTGGCGGCATCCAGAATATCGCCGCCTGGCTCTCCGGCGCCGAGACAACACTGCCCTGGAGTGTTGGGGTGTTTTTCATCCTGCCCCTCGTGTTTGCCCTGCTGTTCGGGCGGGTATTCTGTGGCGCCGTGTGTCCGCTGGGGGCAATCCAGGAGATGATGATTCTTTTTCCCGTGCGGGTGCCCCGGCCCCTCGCCCGGGCGCTTGGCTTGATTCCCGTGGTATATCTGGGAATAGCCGTATTGGTGGCGGCAACCGGATCGGCATTTATCATCTGCCGGTTCGATCCCTTTGTGCCCATCTTCCGGTTCAGCGGGGAATTCACGATGATCCTGGCGGGGGTTATCTTGTTGCTGACGGGGATTTTCGTTGCCCGTCCCTTCTGCCGGTTCCTGTGCCCCTACGGGGTGTTGTTGAACTGGATGTCGCGCCTCTCGAAATGGCATGCCACCGTCACTCCCGGAGAGTGTATCCAGTGCCGTTTGTGCGAGCGGACCTGCCCGTTTGACGCCATCCGGATTCCAACGGCGGCGAGGACGGGCGAGTCGCGCGCGGTCGGGGTTCGTCGCCTGAAGGCAGTGCTACTACTGGCGCTGGTGATGGTCGGTGTCGGTATCTGGGCGGGTGGACGGATGGACCGGATCCTGGCGCCTGTGAATGCCAAGGTGCGGCTGGATCAGGTGATCCGAACCGGGGATCCTGCCTTGGAAAAGCAATATGCGGTGGAGTTGGAGGCTTTCCGGAGTGGTGGACGGATGCCCGAAGTCCTGGCGGCGGAGGCCGATGCAGTGCGCAGGCAATTTAGGGTAGGGGGCGCCTGGCTGGGTGGGTTTTTGGGATTGGTGTTCGGGGTGAGTCTGGTTGGGGCATCAATTCGGCGGGCGCGGCAGACCTATGAACCTGACAGGGGCGAGTGCCTGAGCTGCGCCCGTTGCTATCTGTCCTGCCCTGAGGAACATGAAAGGCTGAAGTCATGACTGGAGAAAAGCAAACATCCCCGGCGTTGTACCGGATGATCTGCGCCCTGGCCGCCGTTGCCTGCGCCTTTTCCCTGTTGGTGGGGATCCTTCTAATCGCCAACAGCATGGCGGTCAGCATGGCGTCACCGCTCAACTTACCGGAGCTGGATCATTTGCGTGCGACGTTGAAGGCCAGTCCTGCGGATGAGGCGGTTCGGGATAAGATCCGTGATCTGGATCAGGTGGTCAGGCATCTCTATTTCACCGGACTGGCGTCAGGCCGGACGGGCGTGGCTCTTCTGTTGGCGGGAATAACCATCGCCCTGGCCAGTTTGAAATTCCTGGCTGTGCTCAGGCGGCGGCAGCCCGATCTGCGCGGGATTCCACCCGCATCGGATCCGCTTCACGAGCAGTCCGTCACGCGGTGGGCCCTTGCCGGAGTGGGAATTTTGATCCTGGCGATCATCGTGTCCGTTGGTCAGGTGGGACGCGACCTCCGGGCGCGGGCAGTGCCTGACAGGCAACTCCCGGGCATTGACGCCGCTGGGTCGGCGGCGCCCACTTCTTCGGTGCCAGTCGAATGCTGGCCCGCTTTCCGGGGTGTTTCAGGGGGTGGCGTGGCTACCAGTAAAAATCCACCGATGGCATGGGATGTGGCGACGGGTTCGGGAGTCCTGTGGAAAGCCGATGTGCCGCTTTCGGGCATGAGTTCGCCCGTGGTGTGGGGGAACAAGGTGTATCTGACCGGCGCCTCCGAAGGGAAGCGCGAGGTCTATTGTTATGACCTGATGAGTGGCACCCGGCTCTGGCTAGCCGAAGTAAAAGGGGTTCCCGGCCAGATCAGGAAGGTGCCGGAGATTTTCCAGGATACCGGTTATGCGGCTCCGACTTCGGTGACCGACGGCCTGCGCGTCTATTCCATTTTCGCCAACGGGGATGTCATCGCGCTGGATTCCTGTTCCACGGTGATGTGGACGCTGGATCTCGGGCTTCCCGCCAACCGCTACGGTCATTCCGCCTCCCTGGCCTTTGATCAGGGCAGGGTCCTGGTGCAGTTCGACCAGGACGCTAAAAAGGGAAAGCCGTCCCGGCTCCTGGCCCTGGATTCGGCAACGGGCAAAACGGTTTGGAGCACCCCGCGCCCGGTCTCGGATTCCTGGCCCTCGCCCGTGGTCATCGAGACGGGACGGGGCAGGCAATTGGTCACCGTGGCCAATGATTGGATCATCGCCTATGACCCGGCCTCGGGGCGTGAGCTCTGGAAAGTGAAGTGCAAGGGAACCGATGTGGCTTCGTCCCCGGTTTTTGCGGGCGGCCTCATTCTGGCATCCATCACCGCTGACAGGATTTATGCCATCCGGCCCGACGGCGCAGGCGATGTCACGGCCACCCATGTGGCGTGGACCACGAAGGATGGCGTGAGCGATGTGTCCTCGCCGGCCAGCAACGGGGAGTTGGCGTTCTTTGTGAATTCGAGCGGACTGATGATCTGCCTGGAGGTGAAGACCGGGGCGAAGGTCTGGGAGCAGTCGCTGGAGGGGGAGTTCTACGGGTCGCCCACCCTGGCCGGGGATAAGCTGTATCT
>JBAXRC010000343.1:0-3307 GCA_037131415.1 bacterium
GCAACCAAGTCCCAGCTTGCGAAACTCTGCGAAAACACTCTTTCAACTATTGCGAGTCCGCCAGGACGCATTTATGCCGCACATAAATTGATTGTTTCGCCTGTTGATGAGATTTCTGGCGTTGCAAAAGTTGCAACGGACACAGTAACTGCAGTTAATTCGTCGGTTGCGAAATAACAAAGACTGGATGCATCCATGACCGCACTTGAGTCCGCGCTAAAGGTTTTGCAGGAAGCCGGAACGCCCTTGCATTACAGGGAAATCACGCGACGTATTTTGAAGATGGGCTTGTGGCACACCGAAGGCCAGACTCCGGAGGCGACGATCAACGCGCACTTGGGGGTTGATGTGAAGAAAAGGGGGGCCGCTTCGGCATTCCGGCGTGCTGGGCGGGGTATATTCGCCCTGAATACCGATCGGACTGAGCCTGTGTCAAGGCCGATGGATGTCGTACACAGTGAGGAGCAGACTCTTTATGTGGCAGGGCGTTCATCTGACGCGGTATTGTCCTTTACCGATGCCGGTGAACGAATATTGGAAGCAACTGGTGGAAAGCCCATGCATTACCGTGACATTACCAGGCATGCGCTTGAACACCGCATGATCGAGACATCTGGCAAGACCCCCGAAGCAACTATGTATGCACAAATCCTCATGGAGGTGAAGCGACGGCAGCGGCGGGGAGAGCAGCAACGATTCATGATGCTTGGAAAGGGCATGTTCTCGTCGGCCAAGTGGCAGGCAAAAGGCCTGACATTCCAGGTTGAAGAGGCAAACCGGAAGGCGCGGAAGGAACTTCTAAAAATAACCAAGGAGATGCCGCCGGGTGACTTCGAGGATGTGATTGGACGTCTCCTTGCCGCTATAGGTTTTGAAGAGGTAGAAGTCACGAGTCGAACCAAGGACGGTGGTGTTGATGTGCGGGGAACGCTGGTTGTGGGTGATGTTATCCGCACCCGCCTGGCTGTGCAGGTCAAGCGCTGGAAACAGAACGTCCAGTCTCCCGTCATCCAGCAGGTGCGGGGTAGTCTCGGAGCTCACGAACAGGGGCTGATCATTACGACCAGTGATTTCAGTAAAGGCGCCAGGGAAGAGGCGAAACGGGCGGACGCCACCCCGGTAGGGCTAATGGACGGCGAGCAACTTGTTGCCCTTCTGGTTGAGAACGAAATAGGGGTTCGCCGGACTCCGCTTCAGTTGATCGAGCTCGGTGAGCACCTTCATAATGGTGGTCTATCCGTTCCGGCATGAGTGATTACGGGGTAGGCTATGCCAAATTTCAAGCGTTACATCGGCATTGATTACTCAGGCGCGAAGTCACCCACCGAGAGTCTGTCAGGGTTGCGCGTCTATGCAGCTATTGGTGAGGCATTTCCAGAAGAAGTTCAGCCGCCATTCAGCCCTCGCAAGTACTGGACGCGACGTGGGGTGGCGGAATGGCTGGTTCAGCAGTTGTCTGGGGATGATCCGGCTCTTGTCGGTATTGACCACGGCTTTTCATTTCCGATCCAATATTTCGAGAGGCATGGCCTGCCGCGGTCCTGGCATGGGTTTCTGGATGATTTCCATGAACACTGGCCAACGGACGAGGATTACATGTATGTCTGTTTCGTGCGGGAGGGGATGTGCGGACAGAGCGCAATTCGGCAGGGAGATCCATCCTGGTTCCGATTGACGGAAAAGTGGACCGCCACAGCAAAGTCGGTATTCCAATTTGACGTGCAGGGGCAGGTTGCCAACTCCACTCATGCCGGACTGCCCTGGTTACGCTATATCCGGGAGCATTGCCGCAATCGTGTGCACTTTTGGCCATTTGATGGCTGGGAGATCCCGGCAGGTCGTTCGGTGCTTGCGGAGGTTTATCCCTCGCTTTGGACACGGCGCTTTCCCATTGCGGGGCGCAACGCCGATCAGCATGCGGCCTATGCGGTCACCGCCTGGCTGCAGCGCGCCGACATGAATAGCTCGCTGGTGAGATATCTATTCCCGCCACTCAACCCGCAAGAGCGGGCAATTCCCGAAGTCGCAGGCTGGATTCTTGGGGTGATGTGAAGTTGGGGTGTAGTGGGCGCATCTCTAGGTTTTGGACTGTTCGTTTTCAGGGTGGAAGGTGACCTCCGGGCGCGGTTTGGTCAATCCATGGTCATCCTAAGCGCCTAACGCCGCCCGGAGGTCGGCGTCCACCTTGAGCCTATGCGACCAAGTACCAAAACTCGGAGATGCGCCCAGTAGCACTCGAATAGTTATTTGTGTAGACACAATGAACAACCAATACTATACAGGTTGTTCATGAGCAGTACCGTTTCCATAATGGAGGTGGCAAAAGCCGCTGGCGTTTCCAAAACGACGGTCTCACGCGTCCTCAATGGGAAGCTGGACCGGTTCAGGATTGGACGCGATGCCCAGGAACGGGTCAGGGCGGTTGCCCGCCAAATGGGGTATCAGCCGGATCCGATCGCCCGGAATGTCGCCCTTGGAAAAGGTGCCCCGCCACGGCCGCCACGGGTAACTGCCCCGGAGTTACAATCTCAGGTTCCAACGGGGGTGGCTGTCAGGCGGGAGATTGGGCTCATCCTTTCTGTAAACAGCCCAACTGAATCACTGGTACTTCTCCCGGGACTTGAACCGTCACTGGCGGTAGCCGGGTACCGGCTGGTCGTAATCACGGTTTCGGCCGACCCAGCTGTTGCCCGACAACGTCTGGTCCAGTTTCTTGGCGATGGCCTCAGCGGGATTCTTTGCTGTCCTTCGGTTTATCAGGCTACCTTGGCAACGGTAGCGGGAAAATGCCCGGTGGTCGTCTTGTGGGCAGGGGCAGGGAAGGCAATGGTGGCGACATTGGCCGCGCCACAGCAACCGCCGGCAGCGAGTATCGGAACGCCGCCCCCGGTAACGGTAAAAGCTGCCGCCGTGGTCACGCCTCCACCTGCCATCGTGACAGCACCTCCGCCAGTAGTTGCCGTCCCTCCTGCGCCGGCAAATAAACCAGCCCTTGTTGTGCCGCTTCCTGTGGCGATCAGTACTCCGATAGAACTGGCGCCGGAACCAGCTGTATCGCCAGTGCAATCGGTAATTGCCGTGGAACCGGTTGTAGAACCGATCCCCGCCGTACCGGTTCAGGAACCCGTCATCATCGAGGAGGTGGCGCCTGAATCAGCGGTAGCGGTGGATCCGCCGGTGGCTGTCGTGGAGCCGGTTGTTGAGCCGATACCCGCCGTGCCGATGCCGGAGCCCGTAATCGTTGGGAAGGTGGCGCCTGAATCAGCGGTAGCGGTGGATTCGCCGGTGGCTGTCGTGGAGCCGGTTG
>JBAXRC010000344.1:0-3304 GCA_037131415.1 bacterium
CTGGGCTACCCCAAAAACGCATGTCCCCGGCTCACCGGTGAAGGAACGTGGCCACCGCTACTACTCGGCGGAGAGCGGAAGATGGGTGAACAGGGATCCGATTGAGGAAGAAGGCGGAATTCATCTATATGTATTTGTTTTAAATTCCCCAGTAGAATTGCTCGATATCTTGGGCGAGCGTTCAAATATTGCAATTGATTTTTCTATTCCAAGCGCCATTCCTGGTCTGAACGGATATGTGCGAGGAGACTTCTGGAAGGATGATTGCTGTATTAGCGGTTCAGCTTTTATTGCAGCAGAATTAGCACCTCCTGGAATGCATACAGTTGCCCGTGTTTTGCAGAGATTCAATGTCCATCTAGAACTGGGGGCCCGCGGAGGCGGGCGAGCTGAAGTGAACTATTGTGCAGGTAGAGGGGGGTGTTTAAATGCTTCTATTTGTGCTCGTCTTGAGGCCTTTGGTCGAGCTGAATATCGAGGTTTTGGCGGAAGACCCAGGCCAGGGGGATTTACGAGGATACGATTTGGAGCTGCGGCTGAAGGTGCCGCGGAAATATGCCTAAACCTATGCTCCGGAGCAGTGACATTTTCTAGTGACATTTCTGTTTATGCATATGCCAATTTTGGAACGAGAAATTATAATCGCTCATATACTTATGGTTTTAACTGGGCTGTTCCCTCGAGACAGTTAGGCACTTGGTCGGCAGGCGCGGTCCTGCAATCGACCGGCTGGTGTTGTAACTGAATGACAAATGCTTCCTGAGAAAAGGGTGTCCATGCGTGTTATTCAGACAAAATCAGGCATGATTAAAATTATGGAGGGTCAGTACAAATTGACTGCACTTCTAGCAACTTTATTGCTTACAACTTTTGTCGCCACCTTGTTTTCATTACCATTATTGGGACTTGTGATTAGAAGGCAAACTTCAAGTTTGGCCGATTGGCTAATCGCAGTTACCTTATTCTTATTTTCAGTTGGAGGTTTAGTTCTATTTGGCAAGGTGGCACTTCGCTCATTTTGTCCTTGGCATGTCGAAGTTGAGAACACTGGTCGCAACATCCGGATTGCACGCAGATTATTTGGAATTCCGATAATTCGTGAAATTAACTGTAATGCAGTTTTGATTTTGAAGCCAAGTTATCAGCGCGGTGATTGGGGGTATCAAATTTGGATCAAGGCGGTGCAAGGGCGGGAATGTCTGGTGGTGAAGCCGCATTTGGAAAGTTCTGACATTTTGCAGGCAAAACAAGCAGGGAGGGACGTCCTTAATTTATTGTCCACTTTCTTGCGTATTGGCGTGGAAGAAGTTTCGTGGGATCTATCTATCGCAGTTGCTTCAAGGGGCCATCACGCAGACGATAATTGATAGGTGTTGCCGACCACTTTAAGGGCTCGAAGGGTCGCATCGCAACAAATGCGGGGGCAGTAGGGTCACGTCTTCACTTTTCACAATTAGCCTAAAGCATGCTATTCTATTGGCTTTTTACTGACTCAACACCTACCGCTCCGCCTCCGTCACAAAAAAGTGCTTACGCATTTTTTGCGCCGTCGGCTCGCTACATGAGTGCCGCCGGGGACTCCTTATGATTTTTTCAATTTCTTTACCAGGGACACGGCGGCACTTCATTTTGGATATGCCCCGGGTGAGTCCCTGAAGAACTACGCCTCCGTCATGCTGGCTGCTGGGGTACGGGCATCAGGGTCAAGTCTTCACTTTTCACAATTAGCCTAAAACATGCGATTATATTGGCTATTTACTGACTCAGCACCTACCGTTCCGCCTCCGTCACAAAAAAGTGCTTACGCATTTTTTGCGCCGTCGGCTCGCTACATGAGTGCCGCCGGGGACTCCTTATGATCTTATCAATTACTTTACCAGGGACACGGCGGCACTTCATTTTGTATTGGCCCGGGTGAGTCCCTGAAGAACTACGCCTCCGTCATGCTGGCTGCTGGAAAAGGCCAGCCAGCACGCCGTCGGCTTCGTCAGGAGCACCGCCGGGACTGCCTATGATCTTTTCAGTCGCTTAATCAGGGTCATGGCGGCGCATCGTTTTTGACTTGTCCCGCACGCGCGAGAACCTCCAGGTATTCGGTTCACGCGCTGAGTCCCTGGAATACCTCGGTCGGCGGTAGCCGCCCTCGAAGACCCGCATACGCGGGTGTGGAACTGTCGGGCCGCAAGGGGCGTGCCAGTCGCCGTCATCGGTCCGGGCTCAAAATTCCGCCCCGACCGCTGCCGTCGCCTGCTACGTCCCGCGAGTACGCGGGAGCACGTCCCTTGCTTTGGTGGCCCGCCAGCCTTACAGAAGAGCGCGGCGTCCCTATTCCGTCAATGCTGTTTCCCCCCTCAGTTTTCCCCCTTTGGAAACCCCCTTTCCTGATCCCCCCTTTCAACTGGAACACGCCAAAGGGGGCAAACCGCGGGGGGCAACAGCACGGCGTCTTTACCGGCGCGGCTGAAGAAACCGCGGGGCCCCTCTCTCCCCGCGGAGCCGCGCCCCGCCGCCCTTCGGGTTGACGGAACCGTGCCGCCGCTTGGCCCCCATTGCGCCGAGGCCCCGAGGGGCCGGGCGCGCTGGTCAGGCCGGGAAGCGTTCGTTCCTCACACCTCCCCGGCCTTTCATGGTGTTCGCAGGCTCACCCAATTTCAGCGGCTGCGCCTTGCCCCCCTTGCGCCGGACGCCCCCGGCTAGTGACTTCATTGCCAGCTTTCTTTTAGCTGCTTATGATCCAGGGGGCTGGCGCGTTGGTCAGTCCGCCAGGTTGGCGTCGGCCTTCCAAGGTGGCCGCATACGCGGCATTTATTTTGGGTCGTTCCGACCGGATTGGTCAGAACAATATCCTGATTATGCCGGATAAAAGATAGCAGCTAAGGTGAAAACCAGAAAACTTTACGCAGTGTGAGCGTGCTGGGCAACCAGTGCTTCAACCACTTCGATTATCTTCTGCTGTTGTCGTCTGGGTAACTGAGAGACGGCATCAAATAGCTGACGAGCCTTGCCTCCAGGCGAGGTAGTTCTCTGCGGCTTTGGTGCCCCAAGCAACTCCTCGACTGTAACTCCGAGAGCCTTTGCCATTGGCATCAGGACATCGGACTTCGGCGTGCTGCCTGTGGGGCGGAGAAGGGACAGGTAAATAGAGGATTATGGCGGGCCAGGTGACCTGTAACGGTCTGGGTAGTCAGAATCCCTTTGATGATGATGAGAAATCCGAGGCGGATAAGGGACAGGTTGATAGAAGATAAAGGCGGGCCAGGTGACCAGTAACGGTCTGGGTAGTCAGAATCCCTTTGATGCTGAT
>JBAXRC010000345.1:0-3277 GCA_037131415.1 bacterium
GCCGTGCTGGAAAAGGCCACGGCGCACGCCAGCGGCTTCGTTACTCGTAGCGTCGCCGGGACTGCCTATGATCTCATCAGTTGCTTTCTCAGGGACAAGGCGGCGCATCATTTTTGAACTTGTCCCCGACGCGCTCGAACCTCCGGAGTCGGTTCCAGCGCTGAGTCCCTTGAAGAGCTCGCGTGCCGGGGGCACGGTCGCCTGGTACGCGCCCGCCTTGCAGGAGTCGCGCCGGTTGCCCCCTGAGCAGGTTGGTCTTTTGATGGGCTTGGAAATTGGGCGCGCGGGGCATTGGGCGCGCGGGGTCACGTCTCCATATTCTACAATTTAATATTGTGGTCGGCATGTGGGAAGTGATATAGGGCTGGTATGGCAAGACCAGTAAGAGTCGATGTGGCGGGAGGATGGTATCATGTGACGGCCCGGGGGATCGAGCGGCGAGCGATCTTTGCGGACAATCGTGATCATGGGCATTTCCTGGAGTTATTGCCCGAGATGGTCGAGCGGTACGGGGTGGAACTGCATGCGTACGTGCTTATGGGGAACCATTATCACCTGCTGATCCGGGTGCCGCAGGCGAACGCCAGTGCGGCAATCCAGTGGCTGAATGTGAGTTACAGCGTCTGGTTCAATCGGAAACGCGGCCGTGTGGGACATGTGTTCCAAGGCCGGTTTTCGAGCGTGCTGATCGACGGGGAGGGCTCTTGGGCGATGTCGGCCAGCGTGTACATCCATCTGAACCCGGTAAGGACGAAACGGCATGGGCTGGGTAAGTCAGCGAACCGTGCAGAAAGCCGGGGACTGGTGCCGCTCGATCGTGAGGCGGTGCAAAGGCGGCTGAAGGCCTTGAGGGCGTACCGGTGGAGCTCGTATGGGGCGTATGCGGGATATGGGCCTGTGCCGGACTGGCTGATGACCAGGGAGTTGCTGGAGCGGTGTGGCGGGCGCGAGGCTTACCGGAAGTATGTACAACAGCATGTAACGAGGGGGGATGCGCCGGAGGGATACGAGGATTTCGGGGGACAGGTGGCATTGGGGTCGCAGGCATTTCTGGCGAAGGTGAAGGGCTGGGTGGGGCGAGTGACCAAGGAGCAGCCGGACCGGGGGCAACTCCTGAAGCGGGTAAGTCCCGCGGACGTGAAGAAGGTGGTGGAGCAGGTCCGGGGTGAGTCCTGGTTGGATTTTGCGGATCGGTACGGCGATAGCGGGCGTGATCTGGCGTTGTACCTGGCGCGTCGGCGCAGCGGATTGACGCTCGGGGAGTTGGGGCGCGAGTTCGGAATCACCGAGTACAAGACGGTGGCCGCCGCGATCAATCGATTCGAGAAGTCACTTGAGACAGACAGTAGTAAACGGAAAATCGTGAAAAGATGCCTCCATGAAATGCAGAAAGTGGAGACGTGACCCCGATGCCCAATGTCCCCGGCTCACCGGTGAAGGAACGTGGCTTAAGATATTTCACCCCCGAGACCGGAAGATGGATGAGCCGGGATCCGATCAATGATATTAGCTTCGGTATTATTGTGAGTGGTGTTGATCGGTTTGAGGATGACGAGATTCTTGAGTACGAATTCATAAATAATGAAGCCATAAACCAAGTTGATTGTCTCGGGCTTAGGGGCTGGGGCGGACCTGTTGGACCAACGATTCCGCGAACATTTCCTGGTTATTATCCTCGGCATCGACATTATGTTCCTAAGAAACCGAAACCAAAGCCGAAGCCTCAACCGCAGGCTTCTGCCACGCCAAATATTGATGGATATTCGTTTGGTGGCGGAGGATTTTATGTGTTTGGCATAGAAGTGTTCTTCAACAGCTATGCGTGCTGTGAAAATAATGTGCTGTATCGTGTCAACACGATCAAGATCTCGACAGGATTGGGCATAAGTGGGAAAGTCGGTAAGGGGCGAATTACGCCCACGATTCCTCATAAACCAGATGTGTCAGCTGCTACGCCAATCGGCGATCTAAAGAAGTGTCCCGAGAGCGTCACGCGCTCCGTGGAAGTCGTGTTCGATGTGGGTGTGCTAGAACCCGGTGTGATTTTTGATATGGATGACCCTTCGCTTGGTGGTAATACTGACTATACAGTGCCTCCAGGTCTGGGTGTCAAATGGGTCTACTCATCAGAAACTGTCATTTCAAAAGAAAAAATTGGATGTTGTATTTCCAAGTAGTTAATGCGTGCTCGCATTGGAGGTTCTCAATGACAGGTCAGGAATGTCACACCCATCTTCTACAGTTATTTGACCGTTTTCCCGAAAAGTGTTCATAAACCCCAATAAACTCGTGGTGTGATTTTTGCCGAGATCGAAATGTGTTGGCAAATTCTTTCAGGGAAGCGTGTTTTTTCTTGAGCCCGTGATGGCCGTGTCATAGAGGTGCGTAGAGACAAAGGAGACGCACCGTGTTTTTTCGAGTGACGCGAACTGGGGGCTACGCCTACATCCAAATTGCGGAGAGTTACCGGGACGGAAAGAAAGTCCGGCAACGTATCCTGGCCACACTGGGCCGGGCGGACATCCTGCAATCCACCGGTCAAATGGAACGATTGCTGCGTTCCGGGATGCGGTTCGCGGATCGTCTGGCGGTGATTGATGCCCATGCGAAAGGCAAGACCGAGCCGGTGTCGATTCACAAGATCGGTCCGGATCTGGTGTTCGGCCGCTTGTGGGAAGAGATGGGGGTTCAGCGAATTCTCCGTGGGCTGCTGGGGAATCGGCGTTACGGGTTCGATGTGGAACGGGCGATTTACCTGACGGTGCTGCACCGGCTGTTTGCTTCGGGAAGTGACCGGGCGGCGGAAAACTGGCGGGATGAATATCGGATAGCGGGAGCCGAGGGTCTTGAACTTCATCACCTTTACCGGGCTATGGCCTTTCTGGGCGAGGCCATACCCAAAGAACCGGAGACGCTGGGGAGCCCGCGTTGCATCAAAGACCTGATTGAAGAATCCCTGTTTGAGCGGCGGCGGGACTTGTTTACCGAGGTGGATCTTGTGTTCTTTGATACCACCTCGATCTACTTTGAGGGCGCAGGCGGCGAGACGATTGGACAATACGGATACAGCAAGGATCACCGGCCGGATCTGAAGCAAATGGTTGTCGGGTTCGCCCTGGATGCCGAAGGTTGTCCGTTGTGTTGCGAAATGTGGCCGGGGAATACGACCGATGTGAAAACCCTGATCCCTCTGGTTGATCGGATGCGGCGGCGTTTCCGGATTCGGGAAGTCTGCGTGGTGGCCGATCGGGGCATGATCAGCGATGACACCATCACC
>JBAXRC010000346.1:0-3263 GCA_037131415.1 bacterium
GGCGGATCCCTGACGTTCTGCAGTGTTCAGGGGAAGGATGCCTGTCATGCGATTTCCGAGAAGCCCAAACCCGTGTTGCCCTATGCGGAGGAACCCGTGATCGTTGAAAATAAAACAACGGGTGTTGTGGTGGAGCTGGACTGCTGTGGACTGCAATGCCCGGGTCCGGTCAAGAAGATGAAGGACGGGATGGATCGCCTGAATCCCGGCGATCAGCTCAAGGTCGCTGCGACCGATCCTGGGTTTGCCACGGATGCTCCCGCCTGGTGCCTGAAAAACGGGCATGAAATTTTGAGCCTCCGCAAGCAGGCAGGAAGAATCGAAGTCGTGATCCGGAAGGGCGAACCCCGTGCCAGAGTTGCGGTTTCCCCGTCCGGCGGCAAGGATAAGAAGACCTTCGTGATCTTTTCCGGCGATCTCGACAAGGTCATGGCCGGCTTTGTCATGGCCAATGGCGCTCTGGCCATGGGCAGCGAGGTGACCCTGTTCTTCACGTTCTGGGGGATTAATGCCCTGAGGAAGCCGGGCCCGCAGGCCACAGGCAAGGGGCTGCTGGACAAAATGTTTGGCTGGATGATGCCCAAGGGACCGGACGCGCTGACGCTGTCCAAGATGCACATGGCGGGCATGGGCACCGCCATGATGAAATACGTGATGAAGCAGAAACAGGTGGAGAGCCTGCCTGTCCTGATGGCCGCAGCCCGGGCGGGCGGTGCCAAGCTGGTGTGCTGTACGATGTCCATGGATGTCATGGGCATCAAGCAGGATGAGCTGATAGACGGCATCGAACTCGGCGGCGTGGCCGCCTTTCTCGGCGAGGCTGACGAATCCAACGTCACCTTGTTTATCTAGTGTCCTGTCAGATGGCACGCAACACTCCATCATCCTCATAATCGAGGATGGTTGCGTGTTCAGGTCGGCCTACAGAATAATGAACCCATAAAGACACAGCGAACAAATCCCTTCATGCGACGTCGCTGCCCGCGCCGCGCATGAAGGCCGAACGTTCGGAGGAATGAATTGATGATCCCGATGAAGAATGATATAAAAAAGCATGAATCGAAAGCTTACTAGACTCTCTCGAATGTCCCGTGAACAGAATGATCATTTCGTTCCCGGGACGCCCAAAAGTCGCTTGAGTCTTGTTTGGCCCCTTACCGAAGAGGTTGCGTCCCTGAGCAGGAATCATCATGCTGAACGAAGACTACAGAGACATATTGCAATCCTTAGCCGACGAGCAAGCTAAGTTCTTATTGGTGGGCGCCTACGCCTTGGCCGCCCATGGCTATCCGCGGGCGACAATGGATATCGATATCTGGGTCATGCCTTCACCCGATAACGCTGAGGCCGTTTTGAGAGCGCTGCGACGGTTCGGGGCTCCGACCTCCGAACTCACGGTTGCCGATCTTCAGAAAGGAGACACGATCTTTCAGATTGGTGTTGCCCCCAGGCGGATCGATATTATTACCGGCGCGTCAGGACTTCGTTTTGACGAGGCATTTGCGAACTCAATCGAGATTGATATCGAAGGTCTTAAGATTCGGATTCCGTCAGTGGCTGATCTAATCCGCAATAAACGAGCCTCCGGACGCGCTAAAGATCTGGCTGACGTCGAGGCACTTGAGTCCTTGAAAAATTCCGAACAACCTATTTGAGAGCAACGGGTAAGCCCGCGCCTCAATGGGTGCGTTGGCCATTGATTCGAGAAGCAGTAATCTGGCCCGAAATTATTATGGGTCACGATGGATTTCTGAAGTAACTGCTAAAGCGGATGAATATTGGCGATTGTGAGTTTTTGCAGTTGCTTTCAAGGGTGGAAACTCCATCTCAACTCATATCGCATGACGAGTCAGGGTTTTTCCGGCCCAGGTCAGGATCTTCCGCTTCTTCAGCTTCAGGATGAGGCGGGAAAGGGTTTCGGGGGTGGTGCCGATGGCGGCGGCCAGGTCCTTCTTGGAAAAGGGCAGGGTGACTACCTTCCGGGAGCCGAACTGTTCCTTCAGGAACCAGAGCAGGCGGCCTTCCACGTCATGGGCCTGCTGCTGGACGATGCGCTCGGCCAGATACCGCTGCTTGCGCATCAGCATGGCGATGAAATCGTTCCGGAACGAGGTGGTGTTCAGGAGCTGGTGCACGTCGGCACGGGGAAAGACGATGACTTCGCTGGGAGCCAGGGCGATGGCCGTTACCGGGTAGTTTTCCCGCTCAAACAACACGACCTCGGCAAATACCTCGCTGGGCTGGACGATCTTGATGACCACCTCATTGCCGTCGGGTGCCGTCTTGTGAAGCTGGAGCGCGCCATGGCGCAGGAAGTAGAGGGCGCGACCGGGTTCGCCTTCCCGGAACAGGGTGTCCCGTTTCTTGAGTTCCTTGCGCCCGGCAATAGTCGCCAGGGCCTTCAGCGACTCAGGCGAGAGATCCTTGAAGAACGGGCTTTGTGCAAGAAATTGATATCCCAGCATCGTGATCTCCGGTGTTACCGATCCAGTTCCGCCAGCAACTTTAGCAGGTCATTCCCGTAGGCTTCAAGCTTGGCGGGACCCACGCCGGGGATTTTTTCCAAGGCGGAATGCGAGTGAGGACGCCCTATGGCGATCGCTTTCAGGGTTTTGTTGCCGAAAACGATATAGGCGGGGACTCCCTGCAGGGCGGCCTCCTCCTTGCGCCATTCCTTTAATTCCTCAAAGATCACCTCTTCGGCGGCGGAGAGAACGCGGTCGGCGTTGATTACGCTGAGATCCCGCCCCGCCTTCTTGGAAGCGCGGCGCGGCTCAGGGGCTGGCCGGAGGACGGGCGCCACCGGACGGGATTCATGGGAGGGCCATTTCAGGGTGACGGACTGCCGTCGCCAGGCAATTTCCCGCCCTGCCGCCGTCAGGCTGGCCACGGCGTATTGGTCCGAGCTCAGGCTGATGGCGCCAGCCCGGCCCAGTTCATCAAACAGGCTCTTGAGGAAGTCCGGGGATTTTCCCGCCAGGGCACCATAGGTCGGGAGTTGATGAAGATTCCGATCCAGGATGTCCTTCGTTTGCGAACCGGTGGCTACGGCCAGGATGGTGTTGCGGCCGAAGCGTCCATCAAGCCGCCCAACACCGCTCAACAGTTTTTGGACAACCGGCCATTCCTCTTCCGTGGGAGGGCGGGGGCGTACCGCAGGGTCGAAGCCGCAATGGTGACAGTTGCCGCAGGCCCCGGCGTGGCCCGCCTTCTCGCCGAAATAGTCGAGAATGAACTGATGTCGACATTGGTGGGTGTTGGTA
>JBAXRC010000347.1:0-3257 GCA_037131415.1 bacterium
TCGTCCTGAAGCTCGCGGGCACGGGCTTCGATGCCGGAGGTTCGTTCGGGACTTTTCATGATCAGGGCAAGGTTTTCTTTCGCGTCCTTGTATTTCCCGAGCTTGACCTGGGTCTCGGCGGCATTCAAATACACCTGCAACCATTCGTATTCCCCTTTCCGCACCATCGCCAGGGCTTTTTTCATATATTCCTGGGCCTGCGTCAGGTTGCCCGCCTTCATGTAAACCAAAGCGACGGTGTCGTAGATGGCGAAATCATCGCGCTTCGCCTTCAATAATTCCGGAAGCAGGTCGACGGCCTCCTTGACGGCCATCGGCTCCTGCGCCAGGGTAAACACCAGATTATTCAGCACAACCAGGTTATCCGGATACTTGGCGCGGCACAGCTTCAGGATATTGATCGCACGCCCCAGGCGCCCCTCGCGCCGGGCGGCTTCCGCCGCCATCAGATAAGTCCGGGGCGGAGCCTGCTTCTTCCCTTCCTCCCGCGCCAGGGCATCCTCCAGCACCCCCAGCGCCCGGTCCGTCTGCCCCTGTCGGAAATACATCTCGCCCAGTTGCGCCGACCATATGCTTTGCTCCGGATGGTGGGCGGCAAGTCCCTCCAGGGCCTGAATCACATCCGCATCCGGCTTGTCGGAACGCCCCTTGAGCCCAATGATGATCTTATAGAAAGACCAGGGCTCCAGCGCCTGCTCCGCGCCCATCCGCGCACAGGCCAGCGCCCAGGGGTAGTCTTTTATCTTAACGGCTGTGGTCACCCCCAGCACCGCGGCCGGGAGCAGTCCATGCCCCTCCTTGATCGCCGCCCGGGCGGCCACCGCCGCCGCATTGGTGTAATTGCGACTTAACAGGAAACTCCCCGCCCGGACCAGCGTTCCCGGCGAAAACTCCCCCGCCGCCGCCATCTCACGATCGACCCAGTCCACTCCTGCACCCTCGCGAACACCGGCAACCAGCTGCGCCAGCCAGATCTCCGGATCCCGGGGACAGGCGTTCCTCGCCCTTGAGGAGAGAGCTGTTAAGGTGTTGAGTTGCTGGGTTGTCGAGGGGGCCGGGGTCCGCGACGAGGCCAGGATGAGTTTGAGGCGCCAGGACAGGCTCCAGTCGGGCTTATAGGTCAGCGATTTCGATACCACGACATCGGCTTCGTTCGTCCGGCCCTGCCGCATCAACAGCAACGCCAATTCGTTCAGGGCCACCGCCTTTTCACGGGGATCGCGGCCCGCCGCCTCCCACACGGCCGGGTCCGAGGCCTGTCCCCGTCCTCGATTGTCATACCAGGCGGCCTTTACCCGGTTCAGCGCCTCCAGAAACGGCGCCTTGTGCTTCTTGAGCGCTTTCCGCTCCCGCTCGTAATCGGCCTCCCCGATCCGCCCGCCACTCCACTCCAAAACCCATTCCGCAGGCGGCAGGAGTTCGGTCTGGCGCCGCGACCCCTCCGGCTCCTGGAGATTCTCCACCATCGCCAGTTTCTGCCCCTCCACGATCCGGCCCGTCGCCATCAACAGCTTGATCCGGACAGTCGGGTGAGGCTGGTTCCGCATCCGGTTCGCCACAAACAACGCCTCTTCACTGTATCCGAAATAGCTCCACAGTCCCGCCATCACCAACGACCACTCCTCTGATTCCGGGAAATCCCGGCGCGCCTCCTCCATGCAGCCCATGGCATACGCGCCCAGATCCAGCGACATCGCCGCATTCGCCAGATCCAGCCAGACCGCCAGCGGCGGATGCTCGTTCAGCCGGACAAACTCGCCCAGGGCCTCAAAACACGCATCCCAGTCGGATTGCAGCTTGAACAGCTCCGCATGCGTCAGCAGGAAATCCCGGTGCCGTTGCGGCGCCCCGGCCTCGAACGCCCTTAGTTTGGCGTGCGCCTCGTCCCATCGCCCCAGTTCCCCGAGCACGCGCCCCCACAGCAGTTGCATGCGGATATCCAGGGCGTTCTTCGCCTCCATTTTCTCCAGGGCACCCAGGCAAAGCTTGAGGCGGTGCTGGTATCCCTCGCGGGTGATAATCCCGCCCAGCTCCTCCGCCAGGGGAATGCGTTCCCACAGCTCCTTCCATGGCGACAGCCCGGACGCCGCCTTCAGGAACGGCTTGATGTCCACCATCTCCGTCTGCAGCCCCGGGATCCCGATGACCTCATGCCGGAAACTGAACCATTTCCGCCCATATTCCGCCGGAATGATCAGCAGCATCGGATCCCCGGGCGCCATGATCTCCATCCGGCGGTACGCAAGCCACCCCAGATCGGGCCGCCCCGCTGTAAAGGCCCCCTCCATGGCCAGCGCCAGATCCGATGGCTTCAGCTTGTCCAGGTTCGCCACCAACAGCGCCTCGAACCGCTCCAGCCATTCCGATGTCGGCCACTCATACGCCACACGGATGACCGGGTTCAGGAAAACAGGGTCCAACTCGCGATCCTTCATGGCCGAGCGCAAGACATTCGCCGCCCCGGCGATGTCATTCACCCGGAAATGCGCCTCCGCGGCAATCACGCCCTGAAGCGGCGTGGCATAGGGCAGGCTCGAATCGGCAAGCCGGATGGAATCCCAGAGATTGCGTGAAGCCAGATAGGGAAACAGGGAACGAAGCCCCGCCTGAGTGCCGCTCCCCTTCGCCGCCACAGCCACATGTTTCACCACTTCCAACGGCTTGTCTAGAACGACATTGAATTCCGCCAGCACCATCGCCACTGCGGGCAGGGACTGCGCCTCCCGGGGGAACAGCGCCACCACCTCGGCCACGTCCCCGATCCGCCTGAGCGCCAACAGGGCCCGCGCCTCGAGAACCCGCACCTGAAGGCTCCGCTCCTGCACCGGCTTGCGGCGGATGATCTTCAGCCCCTCCTCCTCCTGTCCCCGGCCGATCTTGATCCGCGCCAGATCAAACATCAGGTCATCATTCCGCGGATCCAGCGCCAAGGCCGCCTGAACCGCACGCTCGGCATTTTCAAAATCAGAAATCACCATCAAGCCCTGCGACACCCCCCGGATCATTTCCACCCGGTGGTAAACAGTCTGCCTGATCAATACCGCCGCCACCACCGTCCCGATTGCCAGAAGAAGGGCCGCCTCCTTCCATACGCTGAATACCACCCGCCAGAAAAGGGGCCAGCGCCGCATCTTCTCATCTTCCTCGCCCACGGCGTCATTCACCTTCTCCAGATTCCGGCGATACTGGACGCGATTGCTCCACTGGCGGATCAGGGCCGCATCCAGATGAATCAGGGCAACGGACAGGAGCAGGAA
>JBAXRC010000348.1:0-3242 GCA_037131415.1 bacterium
GCTGTATCTGGTGGCCAGGGATGGAACGGTGTTGATTCTCCGGGTGGGCCGGGAATACGGGGAAATCGCGAAGATGTCCCTCGGGGAGCCGAGCGACGGCTCGCCGGTGTTTGTGGGTGATCGACTGTTGATCCGGGGCATTAAGACATTGTTCTGCATCGGGAATAAGGCGAAGTGATGAATCTGGATCTTCAAATTGTCGACGAGGCTGTGGCGGAATTCGGGCGCGAAGCCTCCGCGGTCATCCCCATCCTGCAGCGGCTTCAGCAACGGTACCGGTATCTTCCGGAGCCGGCGTTGCGCCGCGTCTGCGAATTGACGGAGATCACTCCGGCCGCCATCGCCGGGGTTTCGACCTTCTATTCCCAGTTCCGTCACAAGCCGGCCGGCCGCCACATCATCAGCATCTGTCACGGGACCGCCTGCCACGTCAAGGGCTCGGAGCTCATTCAGGACGCCCTGGTCCGGAACTTGAATATTGGTGAAGGGGAGGATACGGATCCCGGGGGCGTGTTCACCCTGGAGCGTGTCGCTTGCCTGGGCTGTTGTACCCTGGCGCCGGTGATTAAGATCGATGGGGTTACCTATGGGCACCTCACGTCCCAGACCGTTTCCGATGCCGTGCGGGATTTCCTGGAACTGGAGAAGCGCGGAGTGGTTCCTGAACGGCATGATCACGGGGTGGCGGAAGGGGGAGGGCTGACTGAAATCCGGATCGGCGTGGGCTCCTGTTGTGTCGCGGGCGGGAGCCAGGCGGTGAAACGGGAACTCGAAGCCGAAGTGATACGGATGGGTGGCAACGCGGTGATCAAGCCTGTGGGCTGTGTCGGGATGTGCCACCAGACCCCGCTGGTACAGATTGTCCCGGAAAGCGGCGAGCCGGTGACCTACGCCAAGGTCCAGGCGGATGAGGCGGCCCGGATTGTCCGACGTCACCTCAAACCCGGAAGTATTGTGCGCCGGATGAAGAACGGGCTGAATACGGTTCTGGAATACCTGCTGACCGATGACACCTGGGAGCCGGTGAGCCGGTATGCCCTTGATGTCCGTGATGCGCCGGTCTGCGCCTTCCTCGGGAAGCAGAAGCGGATCGCCACGGAGTGGTGCGGCGACCTCGACCCCCTCGATCTTGCGGAGTATGAAGCCCGTGGCGGATGGATTGCGCTTAAGGCGTGTCTGGCGCAGGGACAACCGGAACGGATCATCGATGAAGTGTCCCGTTCGGGTTTGCGGGGCCGCGGAGGTGCCGGGTTTCCGACGGGGAGGAAATGGGCTCTGGTGCGGGCGGCGGCCGGTTCGCCGAAATACCTGGTGTGCAACGGGGACGAAGGCGATCCGGGCGCCTTTATGGATCGAATGCTTTTGGAGTCGTTTCCTTACCGGGTTCTCGAAGGCCTGGTGATAGCCGCCTATGCGATGGGGATCCACGAGGGGTTCCTTTACATCCGGGCCGAGTATCCACTCGCGCTCCAGCGGATCCGGGCGGCGATGTCCCGCATGGAATCAGCAGGGATGATGGGTCGGAATATCCTGGGCAGCGGCTTCGACCTGTCGCTGAATATCGTGGAGGGGGCCGGGGCGTTTGTGAGCGGCGAGGAAACCGCCCTGTTGGCCTCGATCGAGGGACGGCGCGCCATGCCGCACTTCCGGCCGCCGTATCCGGCGGAAGCCGGGTTATGGGGAAGGCCCACCAATATCAACAATGTGGAGACCCTGGCGATGGTGCCATGGATGCTCCGTAACGGGGCCGCGGCTTTTGCCGCCCTGGGCGCGGGATCCAGTCAGGGAACCAAGGTTTTCTCGCTGGCGGGAAAAGTCACGCGCGGGGGGCTGATCGAGGTCCCCATGGGGATTTCCGTCCGCGAGATTGTCGAGGAGATCGGCGGCGGAACGCCTGATGAAAGAGGGTTCAAGGCGGTGCAGATCGGCGGCCCCTCCGGCGGCTGTTTGCCGGCCTCGCTGGGGAATACGCCGGTGACCTATGAATCCCTTGCGTCTGCCGGGTGCATCATGGGCTCCGGCGGGTTGGTGGTGCTGGATCAGACCGATTGCATGGTCGATCTCGCCCGTTACTTCATGACCTTCACGCAGCATGAATCCTGCGGCAAGTGTACGCCCTGCCGTGTGGGGACGAAGCGGATGTTGGAAATCCTGGAACGCCTGTGCGAGGGAGGGGGCGAAAAGGGGGATATTGAACGGCTGGAGGAACTCGGTAAAACCACGGCCTCGGGAAGCCTGTGCGGATTGGGAAAGACCGCGGCCAATCCGGTGCTGTCCACGATCCGGCATTTCCGTGAAGAGTATCAGGCCCACCTGGAGGGGCGGTGCCCGTCGTTGAAATGCAGGAAGTTGGTGGCGTACACCATCAATGACCGGTGCATCGGTTGTACGAAGTGCGCCCAGATCTGTCCGGTTGAAGCCATTGATTCAAATCCTTATCAGAAGCATGAGATCCAGCAGGACAAATGCACGAAGTGTGATGCCTGCCGGCAGGTGTGTCCTGTTGACGCGGTAGTCCTTGAGTCGCCGGGTGGGGCGGCTCCGGAGAAAGCGGGGACGGTATGATGCAAGTGACCATCAATGGACGTCCTGTCAGCGTGGAGGCGGGGGCCAGTGTGTTGGATGCCGCCCGGTGTTTGGGTATTGAGATTCCCACGCTATGCCACCTTCGAGGCGAGAAGCCGATTACCTCCTGCATGATCTGTGTCGTCAAGGATCAGGAGACCGGCCGGCTCATTCCCTCATGCAGTGCGCCTGCTCGTGACGGAATGGTGGTGGAGACGGATTCGGCGGAGGTGCGGGAGGTGCGGCGGAAAATGCTGGATCTCCTGCTGAGTGAGCATGTGGGGGATTGCGAGGCACCCTGTTTGACGACCTGTCCGGCCCGGATGGATATCCCTTTGATGATCCGTCAAATTGCGGCGGGCCAGATGAATGAAGCCTACGAGACGGTCACTGAGATGATCGCCTTGCCGGCGGTGCTGGGGCGGATCTGTCCTGCTCCCTGCGAGAAGGCCTGCCGACGCGGCCAACACGATAAGCCGATTTCCATCTGCCAGTTGAAACGGTTCGTGGCGGATGAGGCGCTCAAGGTGGACGCCGACCTCCGGGCGGCGTTAGACGCTACAGTGTCCACACCTGACGCCAACCGCGCCCGGAGGTCTCGGTCCACCTTGTCCTTGGACTCTACTGGGCTCTCTACCGCAAATCGTATTGCCATCATCGGGGCCGGGCCGGCGGGG
>JBAXRC010000349.1:0-3234 GCA_037131415.1 bacterium
GATTTTCCAGTACTTGAACTTGTTGGCGGTATGGTAGTAGCAATTCTCCCGGCCGCGAACCTGCAGAAGCCGGAGTCGTGCCCCTTCAAGGACGGACTGAACCCGTTGTGGCGGACCCAGCTGATGGCGACGGCCATTGAATCCGATCCGACAGGCCGGTACAAGAAGGTGTACGCCTCGGTGGTCCATCATCCCGGCAACACAAACCTGACAGCCGCCCTGCAGTCCTTCAAAGACCTGATCGCCCCCAACGACCGTTTTTTCTCGTTCACCTCCAACACCCTGCTGGAGGCGGCCGAAAAGATAGACACCCCCTCCATCCAGGCCTGGTCCAAGTGGTACCGTGACCTCTATTACTGGGAAGAATAAGACCGCCCCGAAAAAAGCCGGGCCATGAAATCCGCCTTTGCTCCACTCCAACCACTTTTCCCTGTAATATTTTGCCGTGGCACGGTAATACGGAGCAAAGGAACCACTCAGTGAACGAAACCGAACTTGATCAATTGGTGGAACGCGTGCAGGAGGGCGATCGAAACGCCTTCGGCGAAGTGGTTTACGCCATCCGAAAGGAGTTGCGGATATTCCTGTCCGCCCACGCCAGCTCCATCGACATGATCGAGGAAGTCCTCCAGTCCACCCTGGTCGTCTGCTATGAGAATATCGGCAAGTACGAGCGGCGCGGAACATTCCTCTCCTGGACCAAGGGGATTTCACGCAATCTCCTGCTCAAGGAGATCAAGGCCCGGTCGCGCTATGTGACCCACGAGGAGGATGTCCTGGAACGTATCGTGGTTGATGCCGCAATGAATTCCCTTCAAGCCCGGGACCGCGAGGAGGCCTACGTGGAACGTCTCCGGAATTGCCTGACCAAACTCCCGGGCGAATCCCGGAAGCTGATCGAACAACGCTATTTCAACAAGCTTTCGGTGCGGGATCTGGCCCGGCTGAACAGCCGGACGGAAACCTGGATCGCCGTCAACCTCTTCCGGGTCCGCGACATGCTGAAGGATTGCATGATGAAGGAGGTGGCATCATGAATGACCAGGAATTCAGTCTGCTGGTCGAGGAGTATCTCGACGGCTCCCTCTCGCCCGACGGACGAACAGCCCTCGGCGCCGAGGTCCGTGAAAATCCCGCCCGTCGCCAGCTGTTCGAGGAGCAGGCCCGGCTGCATATCCGTATCCATGCCCAGACCAGCCGCATCGACTTCACGGAGTCTCAGCATATTGCCATCATGGTCATGGATATCGCCGAGAAACATCGGGATCCCAACACCTTCATGGACACCTTCCGCAGGAAGACGCTCCGTGAACGCCTTGCCCTCATCGTCAGGGGATTGCACGCCGCCAAGGGAACCCCCGCCCACCATGCCGCCCGCGAGGAATTAACCCGGACATTCGGGCCCGTCAGCATCTCCATGATGGTCAATGTCGCCATTATTGTCCTGATCCTGTTCTGGGTTCCCTATGCACTACCCCCCAGGGAACCCACCGAGGGCACCGTCGTTACAATCGGTTCTGATGAACCCCAGGCCGGGGAACCCTCTCCTGAACCCACGCCACCCGAGCCACCTCCGACCGGCGCCCCTGAACCTGCGGGCCCGCTTATGCCGCCCCAGGAACCGCCCCCCATTCCCGTTGAGGGCGGCAACAGGATTCCAGACCCTAAGATTGCAGGCTGGGGCAATGATCCCGGCGAGGTCAACAGTGAACCGATCTCCTTGGGACCCATCATAGGGACGTCCAAGCCCATTATCCCCGGCACGATCGGGCCGCGCGACGACACGCAACGCAGCAAGATCCTGATGGACAACATGGCAACGCCCACTGAAGCGGCCGTCGGCAAATCCCTGGCCTGGCTGAAAGCGAAGCAATCTCCCGACGGAAGCTGGCCCGGACAGGATACAACCGCCATGACAGGACTGGCCCTGCTCGCCTACCTCGCCCATAACGAGACCACGAGTTCGCCGGAATTCGGCTTGACCGTTGAAAAGGGAATCAAACACATTCTTGCCGGCCAAACTGGAAACGGAAAGTTCTCGAACAATGTCTACACCCACGCCATCGCCACCTACGCGATCGCCGAGGCGTTCACCATGACCCGCATCATGAGCCTCAAGCAACCCCTCGAGAGCGCCGTACGGGTTATTCTTGACGGACAACAGAGCTATGGCGGATTCGACTACGACTACCGCAAGGATCAGCGGTTCGACACCTCGGTGACCGGATGGCAGGTCCAGGCGCTCAAGGCCGCCAAGGTCGCCGGCGTGGATAACCCGAACCTGGATCGGGCCCTTGCCCGTTCCGCCCGCTTCCTGCAATACGACGCCTATGCCAATGACGGCAGCGGATTTGTCTATGAAGGCAAGGCCGGAAGCCCGACCCAGGCTGGCGGACGCGCCTCCATGACAGGCGTCGGAACGCTTTGCCTCCAGATGCTGGGAAAAGCCACCTCGCCGCAAGTGAGATCCGGCCTCCGGACTCTCAAAAACGCGACACTCGATTGGCCCGCCAAGGGAAAAGCCGGGGTGTATGCCGGCTACTACATCGCGCAGGCCAAATACCATGCCGGCGACAAACTCGAGTGGTTGCGCTGGAACAGGCAGATGCAAAAAACACTCCTGGCCCGGCAATACGCCGACGGGCATTGGGAACAGGGCGACTATGACAACGGCTCGCATGTTTACACCACCACACTTTGCACCTTGATGCTGGAGGTCTATTACCGCTATCTTCCCACGACCCTGGAATCCTCGCGTGATGCCGGATCAACAGAAAGCATGACATCAGGAGATGTACCGGTAAATGTGCGCTGAAACCCCTCGTCCAATAAGTGCCGGCAGAGCCTGGCTGACCCTCTTCCGGATCCCGAATCTCTTTACCGTCCCGGGGGACCCCCTGGCCGGCGTGATGCTCGCCGCGGCCGCCCTGGAAATTGTGCCCGCCGGGACCGCCCTGTTCAGCACCCTGGGTGCCTCCCTGGCGCTCTATTCCGCAGGCCTCCTCGCCAATGATTATTGCGACCGGAAAGTCGATGCCCGGGAACGGCCCCATCGCCCCATTCCCTCCGGCGCCGTGAGCGAAAAAGCCGTCCTGGTAATGGCCATCATCCTGACCACCGCAGGCCTTCTCCTCGCCGCACTAGGCGGGAAATCAACACTCCTGATCGCCTTCATCCTGTCAATCACGTCATGGTTTTACAATGCCGCCGGAAAACGCACGGCTTGGCTCGCAC
>JBAXRC010000350.1:0-3215 GCA_037131415.1 bacterium
GACGCCGACCTCCGGGCGGCGTCAGACCGCGCCCGGAGGTCGCGGTCCACCTTGATGATGTCCTGACTAAAAGGGTCTGTTCAGAAGGAGTCCTTGAGGGGGACAATCTGGTTGAATACCGGTATACAGGGCTGATGATCGATGCTGTCGGCGATGAAGTAGCCCTTGCGCTCGAACTGGAACCTGAAACCTTTCGGGGCGGACGCGAGCGAGGGCTCCACGAAGGCCTTCAGCACGGTCAGTGAGGTCGGGTTGAGGTTGGTCTTGTAGTCCACGCCCTCCGCAACCTCCTCGGGATGCTCCACCTTGAACAGGCGGCCATACAGCCGGACTTCGGCCGGTATGGCGTGAGTGGCGGAAACCCAGTGGATCGTCCCCTTGACCTTGCGGCCGTCCGGGGCGTTTCCGCCGCGGGTGGCCGGATCATAGGTGCAGCGGATTTCGGTGACCTGGCCGGTTTTCTCATCCTTCGTGAAACCGGTGCAGGTGACGAAATAGCCGTAGCGCAGGCGGACTTCCTTCCCGGGGGCGAGCCGGAAGAATTTCTTTTCGGCCACCTCACGGAAATCCTCCCGCTCGATGTAGAGATCCCGGGTAAAGGGAACCTTCCGGGAGCCTGCCGCCGGATCCTCGGGATTGTTGACGGCTTCCAGCATGTCCGCCTGGTCCGCGGGGAAGTTCTCGATGACAACCTTGACGGGGTCCAGCACGGCCATGGCTCGCGGGGCACTCTTGTTCAGTTCCTCGCGGACACAGAACTCGAGCAGGGCAATGTCGGTATAGCCGTCAAACTTGGTCACTCCGACGCGCTTGCAGAAATTGCGGATTGATTCCGGTGTGAACCCGCGCCGGCGCAGGCCGGCGATGGTGGGCATGCGGGGGTCATCCCAGCCCTTGACATGGCCTTCGCGGACGAGCTCGAGCAACCGACGCTTGCTGAGGACGGTATAGGTGACGTTCAGCCGGGAGAACTCGATCTGGCGCGGCTTCGGGTCGAACTCCAGCTCCTGGATAAACCAGTCGTAAAGCGGGCGGTGCACCTCGAACTCCAGTGTGCAGAGGGAGTGGGTGATCTTCTCGAGGGCATCCTCGATGGGATGGGCGAAGTCGTAGGTGGGGTAGATGCACCATTTGTCGCCGGCCCGGTAATGATGGGCTCGCATGATGCGGTAGATCACGGGATCGCGCATATGGAGGTTGGGCGACGACATGTCGATCCTTGCGCGGACACACAGGGTGCCGTCAGGGAACTCGCCCGCCCGCATTCGGGCGAAGAGGTCGAGGCTTTCCGCGTCGGACCGGTTCCGGGACGGGCTCTCCTTGCCGGGCTGGGTAGGGACGCCCCGGTATTCCTTCCACTGGTCGAGCGTCAGTTCGCAGACATAGGCCTTGCCCTTCTTGATCAGGGTGCGGGCGCATTCATACATGGTCTCGAAGTAGTCGGCGGAGAAATAGAAATGCTCGCCCCAGTCGAATCCAAGCCAATGGACGTCGTTCTTGATGCTTTCGACATACTCCATCGTCTCCTTGGAGGGATTGGTGTCGTCCATGCGCAGGTGGCACTCGCCGCCGAACTCCTGGGCAGTGCCGAAGTCGGTGCAGATGGCCTTGGCATGGCCGATGTGAAGGTAGCCGTTGGGCTCGGGCGGAAAGCGGGTGATGATGCGAGTGTGCTTGCCGCTGGCCAGATCCGCGCTGATGATGTCGCGGACGAAGTCGGATGCAGGGGCGGGGGATTCGGGTGTGGTCATGGTGCGAGTTTCCTTAACGTGGTTTCCAGCCGGGCCATGGAACGGTCCTTGCCCAGCACGGCCATGGTTTCATAGATGCCGGCGCCGGTAGGCACGCCGGTGACGGCAAGCCGCAGGGGCTGGTTGAGCTTGCCCTCTCCGAGTCCCAGGATGGTTTCAGCCTGACGAATGGCTTTTTCGATGCTGGATTCCGAGAAGTCGCACCCGGCAAGATTATTGCGGACGGTTTACAGGGCGAGCATGACCCCTTCCTTCTTGAGGGTCTTCTGAAAGGCCTTTTCATCGTATTCAATTGGGTCGACAAAGAGATACTTCCAGGTTTCGGACTGCGTGTAGAGGGGCGTGCGTGACTGGAGCAGCCGGCAGACTTTCATGAATAGGGCTTCGTCAAGCGACTGGGCCCAGTCCACCTTGGCGAGATGACGGCGAACGCCCTCGGCGAAGACGTCCACGGGCAATTCAGCCAGGTAGAGCCCGTTCATGTGGGTGAGCTTCCTGAGGTCGAACTGGGCCGGCCCGCTCTTGACCCGGTCGAGGGTGAAGGCCGAGATGATTTCATCAAGGGTCATTTTTTCGCGGTCTTCCCCTGGCGACCAGCCCAGCAGGGTTAGGAAATTGAACAGCGCGTCGGCGCAATAGCCCATTTCCCGGAACTGGCCGACATAGGCGGCGCCATCCCGCTTGGAATAGGGTTTGCCCTGAGCGTTGACAATCATGGGCAGGTGGGCGTAGCGGGGGACCGCGGCGCCAAGCGCCTTGTAGAGGGCCACATGCCGGAATGTGTTCTCGACGTGGTCATCCCCGCGGATGATGTGGGAGATGCCCTGGGTGATGTCGTCCACCACATTGGCCAGATGGAAGACGGGGGAGCCGTCGGACCGGACAATGACGAAATCCTTCATGTCCTCGGCTTTCTTCAGGAGGTCGCCCTTGATTTCATCGTGGAACCCCATGTCGGTGCCGGGCATTTTGAAGATGATGCACTCGCCCTGGCCGGTGCCGCCCTTGTCCTCCTTGTAGGCGTGACCGTTCTTCAGGAGCAGTTCAGCGGCCTGGAGGTGCTGGCCGTGCTGGGTGGACTGGTAGAGCGGGGCCTCGTCATAGGAGAGTCCCAGCCATTCCATGGCGCCGAGGATCGTCTGGACGGCCTCGGGGGTCGATCGTTCGCGGTCGGTATCCTCGATGCGGAGCAGGAATTTTCCGCCGTTGTGGCGGGCAAAGAGCCAGTTAAATATGGCCGCCCGTATATTTCCGATATGAACCTGCCCGGTGGGGCTCGGGGCAAAACGCACGCGAACACTCATGAAATCCTTCTCTTTCTGTGAAAAAACGGATTTACCCTATCATAGGAGCCTGTGTGGCGCAATGACGGGGTGTGGGTTGGCGTATGGGGTCAGGTACAGGGGGGAGCGTCCCCGTGGCCTTGTGCCACGGGTCGCAAAAATGTTCGGTTCCTGCCACGCA
>JBAXRC010000351.1:0-3200 GCA_037131415.1 bacterium
GGTCCCGCTATCGGGTGCGGCGTTTGAAATGACCCCCTATACCCGCTACGGCGACTGGCTTTTCGGTATTCCCTGCGCGTTCATTGCCCTGGTGGCACTGGGGTTCGCGCTGGGGTCGCTACGGATCAAGAAGTCGTAGGCCGCAGTTATGATGAAAAAAGTATTCAGCGCGCCGAGTGTGATTCCCTGTTCTTGAGCTACTGACGAAAAATCAAGGTTTTTGCCAGAGCAGAAGGCCGGCCACATCGGCACAATGGGTGTCGTAGGTCACCAGATATGCGCCGCTTTCGGTTGCATGGGCGGCGATCCAGACGTCATTGAGGGGAATCGGGGTGCCGGCTTTTTTCAGACGGTGTTTGATCTAGGCTGCCAACTGGTCATCTCTCGCTGGATTCGAGCGAATGAGGGAGGTCTTTTTCTTTTTCTGGCGTGTCGTTCCGGTGGCGGAAGTGCAGGCCGACCAGAATCAGTCCGGTCAGTGCGTACATGACGGCGAAATCGGGGGCGGCCAGCCAGCCGAAGTGATTCTCGATTCCGGCGGGGGTGAGGGTGTAGGCATGGATGAGGCCCAGGGCGGAGAGAATGGCGCCGGCGAACATCCAGTAGGCGGCCTTGAGGAAGTTCCGGTCGATCATGAAGACGGTCACCGCAGAGAGCACCATGGAGGTGAGGATGAATCCCTGGCTCAGGGCGACCACCCCGCGGATATACAGGTCGGCGCCGAACTTGTCCCAGAGGGTGAAGAGGGAACTCCCCGCGACCCGCAGCGTGGTCTCGATCTGGAGCAGAACCCAGGAGGCAAAGGCGGGGATCAGCCCGAGCGCAACGGCCAGGGCATGTTGCTTGGGAATTTCCTGGAAGGCCTGGGCGGTGATGATGATGGCGATCCACAGGAGAATGCCCAGGGTGCACTCGATCGGGATGATCTTCAGCACGAGGCTCAGTCCGCCGCAGAAGCAAAGCAGGGTGATGACGGCGCCGTTCAGGATCGAGTAGCCGCCCCGTGCGCCCATCGCCTTCCAGCCGGGATGGCCGATGTAGATGGTGGTGGGGAAGGGGCTGCCGAGAAAACCCGCGATGATGGTGGCGATGCCGTTGGTTAAAAGCGACGGCTTGGTCTCAAACCGGTCGCCACCCGCCTCGGCGCTCTCGAGGTTCTGGAGCGACCCGATGACGTTGAACAATCCCATCGGCAGGATGATGGCCATGTATTTCCACCCGAGAGGCGACGTCATGAGGGCCAGGGCATCGCCCGGCACGAACTTGGGAGTGCATAACATGAAGGGGGTGTCGCCTGCCGGAGTTGAGAAGTCAACCCAGCCGAGGAGTCGCAGGATCCAGGCGAGGGTGACGCCGATGACGACTGCCAGGAATCCGCCGGGCAGGGAGAGCGGCCACTTGATTCGGGACGTATAGGAAATAAGGATCAGCATCATGGGCAGGATGGCGATCAGGGGTGAGGCGAAGATCTGCAGGATGAAGCCCATGGCAATGAAGGTGATGGCGATTCCGGCCAGTGCCGACAACAGGGCGGCCCGCGGGGTATGCTTGCGGAGCCAGTCTCCAAAAAAGGCGCCGGCCACCTCCATGATGCCTGAAAGGACGGTGGCAAAAAGACCGGCCTGCCAGGCCAGGCGCCAGTCGTGCGTCTCCCGGTATACCGGTCCCATGATGAGGAATATGTAGGCAATGAGGCTGGGGGTATTGATGCCAAACGGCAGGGCGGTGGTGTCCTTCCGCCCGGTGCGTAGCGCCACCACGCGGGCCTGCCAGCCATAGAACAGGTTCCCCACCAGGATCGAGAGCGCCGCCCCGGGCAGGATGGTTTTGGTGATGAGGTCGGGTGAAAAGCCGCAAACAAACCCGCAAAGGATGCCGATCAGCATGAGCTGGAGCAGGTTGTCGATGAAGAGCCCGAAGAACCCGTCCAAATCGCCTTTGACGAACCAGGGGTCTTTTGTCTTCAAGGCTGAAAGCCAGGTTTGCTTTTGCGCTGACGGTGTATTCATGGCGTGAAGTTAAACAGGAGGTATTTTGACGGCAAGACAAAAGCGCGCACCGTAGTAGGGGGAGAATGTTCTTCCTTGTCGCTTTTAATTGAATCAACACTCCGGAACGGCTATATTCACCGGACTTTATGCGGTGATGATGCCGCTGAGGGGGATCCTTCTATGAATGATGACGATATCAAGGGCCGCATCCAGGAGTTGCGGGAAAAGACCGATGAAATGCGAGGTTATCTTTGACGTCGCGAACCGCCGCGCGATGCTGAAGGAACTGGAGGCGCAGACGGCCGCGCCGGACTTCTGGGAGGATCCCAACAAGGCCAAGAATCATCTGGGCCGGGTCAACGAGATCAAGGCGGTCCTGAACCCCTTCGATGAGATCGAGACGTTCCTGGAAGATGCCGGCCTGATGCTGGAACTGGCCGATGCCGAGCCGCCCGGGCCCGGACGGGAGCATGCCCTGGCTGATGCCGCCAAGGATCTGGACCGCGCCGATGCGGATTTCCGGACGCTGGAAATGCAGTCCCTCCTGAATGCCAAGCTGGACCGCAATAATGCCTTTGTCACGATTCATGCCGGGGCGGGCGGGACGGAATCCTGCGACTGGGCCAGTATGCTGTTCCGGATGTTCCAGCGGTATTGTTCCCTGAAAGGGTTTGAAATCGAGGTGCTCGATATCGCCGCCGGGGATGAGGCTGGCATCAAATATGCCACCTTTGCCGTGCGCGGAACCTATGCGTACGGGTTCATGAAGTGCGAGCGGGGCGTGCACCGGCTGGTCCGTATCAGTCCCTTCGATTCCAACAAGCGGCGCCACACGTCGTTCTGCTCGCTGGATGTGATTGCCGAACTGGACGATGACATTGATATCGTGATTGAGGACAAGGATCTGCGGGTGGATACCTTCCGGTCGAGCGGGTCGGGCGGACAGCACGTCAACAAGACCGACTCGGCGATCCGCATCACGCATAATCCCAGTGGAATTGTCGTGTCCTGCCAGGCGGAGCGCTCGCAGCACGCCAACCGGAACAAGTGTATGAAAATGCTGCAGGCCAAGTTGTATGAGCTTGAGCAGGATAAGAAGCGCAAGGACATGGAACGGTTTTACGGCCAGAAGGGCGAAATGGCCTGGGGCAGCCAGATCCGGTCCTATGTGCTCCAGCCCTATACCATGGTCAAGGATCACCGGACGGA
>JBAXRC010000352.1:0-3179 GCA_037131415.1 bacterium
ACTGGGAATTTGACGCTACGGGACGCTTACGGGCGTCCCGTTTTCATTTTATAAAGCAGTCCTTTTAAACTGACCCTCAAGGAGAAACATCATGGCGGGAATATTCAAGGCATATGATATCCGTGGAATTTACGGAACAGGCTTGACGGAGGCGCTGGCCACGGATATCGGAAGAGCATTTGTGACGTTCCTCAAGTGCAGGAAGGTTGTCATCGGGTATGATATGCGCCCGCATTCCATTCCTCTTTTCGAGGCATTGTGCAAGGGGATCACCCTCCAGGGCGCAGATATCATCAATATCGGCCTGTGCTCAACACCGATGTCATATTATGGCAACGGTTCCCTGGGGGCCGATGCCAGCATCATGATCACAGCCTCGCACAATCCCGGGGAATGGAACGGATTCAAGCTGTGCCGCGAGCAGGGCATTCCAATTAGCGGCGCCACTGGCATCAAGGACATCGAGAAGATTGTGACTGACAAGACCTTTTCGCCTCCTGCATCGCACCCCGGCAAAATCTCCACTCATGACATTGTTCCGGAATATGTTAAGCATGTCCGGAAGGTGGCGAAACTCAAGCGTCCTGTGAAAATTGCTGTTGATTTCGCAAACTCCATGGGAATCATGGAGGCTCGCTGCCTGGAGGGTGTTGTTGAGATGACGCGCCTTTATGACACGCTTGACGGAACTTTCCCGAATCATGAAGCCAACCCCTTAAATACCGAAACATTGCATGCGCTTCAGGAAGCTGTGCGGAAAGGCAAGTACGACTTCGGCGTAGCCTTTGACGGGGATGCCGACCGTGCTGGGTTCGTGGACGAAAAAGGGGGAATCGTCCCCATGGACATGATCACCGCCTTGATTGCCACCAGCATTCTGGAGCAGGAAAAGGGAGTCATCTTCTACGACTTGCGGAGCAGCTGGGCCGTAAAGGAAACGATCGAGGCTAGTGGCGGCACGCCGATGATGAGTAGGGTGGGGCACGCCTTCATCAAGCAGCAAATGCGCGACAACAAGGCGATTTTCGCCGGCGAGCTGTCGGGGCACTACTATTTTCGTGACAACTACACTACCGAAAGTTCGGCCATGGCGGTGTTGTACATCGCTAATGTGATCACACACACCGGAAAAACCCTGTCGGAACTGATCAAGCCGATCCAGCGATACTTTGCCAGTGGCGAAATTAATTCAGAGGTGCACAGCCCGACCGCGGTTCTCAACGCCATTCGGAATAACTACAAGGACGGCACGATGACTGAACTGGACGGCATTACCGTGGAATATGCTGATTGGTGGTTCAATGTCCGCTGCTCCAACACTGAGCCGCTGGTGCGCCTTAATCTGGAGGCTAAATCCAAGGCCCGCATGGAAGCAAAACGAGACGAACTTCTGAAGCTGATCCGAAACTCATGATCACCACTTTGGAACAATTCTTGTCGGCCTGGATGCAGGATGCCTTCTGCAAGGCGTTGCCCGGGGTTGATGCCGATTGGTCGACGGTGGCGGTTGTTGCCACCACCAGCGCCGAGTTCGGCGACTACCAGTGCAATCATGCGATGGGGCTGGCTAAAACCTTAAAGAAGGCTCCGCGCCAGATCGCGGAGGCAGTCATCAGTCAGGTGTCGCCTCACGATGCCGTTGAAAAAGTCACACTCGCTGGGCCGGGTTTTATCAACATCACCATCAAAAGCGTCTGGCTTGCCGGTCAGGTGACCGGACTCGGCCTCGATGCCCGGATGGGCGTTCCGCAGGTCGGTCAGGGGAAGACGGTTATTCTTGATTATTCAAGTCCCAACGTAGCCAAGCCCATGCACATCGGACATATACGGTCCACCGTGATCGGCAATGCATTGGACCGGATGCACCGTTTTCTCGGGTACCGCGTGCTGTCCGACAATCATCTTGGCGACTGGGGTACGCAGTTTGGCATCATGATCATGGGATACCGCCACTTTGCGGATCCGAAAATTCTGGACACGGAGCCGGTCGAGGAACTTGAGCGAGTTTACGTGAAAAGCTACGAGCGATCCAAACAGGACGAAGCCTGGCTTCAGCAGGCGCGTCAGGAGCTGGTCAAGCTTCAGGCGGGCGATCCGGAAAACCGGAAGCTCTGGCAACAGTTTGTTGAATTGAGCTTGAGTGAATTCGACCACATCTACAAGCGTCTGGATGTGAAATTCGATCTTATTCGCGGGGAAAGCTTCTATAATGACCGTCTGGCCGGCGTCGTTCAGTCCCTGACGGAAAAGGGGATTGTGCGGGAGAGCGATGGTGCCACGGTGGCCTTTCTGGATGACGAAAAACTCCCGCCCTGCATCGTGAAGAAAAGCGATGGTGGTTTCAATTACGCCACAACCGACTTGGCGACCATTCAGAGCCGGGTGGAGGAGTTTCATCCGGACAAGATCATTTATGTGACGGACGAGCGTCAGCAAAACCATTTCAAGCAGGTGTTTGCCGTGGCACGGAAAATGGGCTGCACCACCAAGCTGGAGCATGTCTGGTTCGGGCTCATGCGGCTGCCGGAGGGTACATTCTCGACACGGCAGGGGAATGTGATCAAGCTGGAGAAGTATCTGGATGAGGCGGAATCCCGCGCCCTTGCGGTGGTGAAGGAAACCAGTCCCGGGATGCCGGAGGAACACCAGCGGAATATTGCCCGGGCGGCTGGGATCGGGGGCGTCAAATATGCCGACCTGAGCCAGAACCCGCAAAGCCTGGTCACGTTCACATGGGAAAAGGCGCTGGCCCTGGACGGCAACTCGGCGCCCTATCTCCAATATGCTTATGCCCGGATTGCAAGTGTCCAGGACAAGTACCGGGATCAGTTCCCTGCGACAAAACTCGAGGATTTTCCCATACTCCTTGGCGAACCGATCGAGCGTGTTCTCGCCATCATGATTCTCCGGTTCCCTGAAACCGTGATGAGGGCGGCGGAATCCTACAAGCCGAGCGTGCTGGCCGACTATCTCTATGAGCTTTCTTCGGCCTACAGTACATTCTACCAGAACGTGCCATTCCTGAAGGCTCCTGAAGGGCTGAGGGAAAGCCGTGTCAACCTGTGCGTGGTGGTCGCCCGCATCCTGCGACAGGGACTGAATCTCCTTGGTATTGAGACTCCAGACCGCATTTAAGCCGTGATGTCCCCGCGCCAGGCGATGGGCATTGAGGCTATTTG